>JBAUWG010000392.1:0-1703 GCA_049583675.1 Desulfobacterales bacterium
GAGGAAGCCATGACAAAGACAAAAACATCTGATGCTTTAACCATGTTGCTTGGGCCGGGCACCGCCATTGAAGGAGCCATCGAGTTCAAAGATACGGTCCGGCTGGAAGGGTATGTCAAAGGGAAAATCTCCAGTTCCGACGGCACGGTGATCATTGGGGAGACGGCCGAAGTTCAAGGGGAGATCATGGTCAATATCGCCATTATAAGGGGTAAGGTTAACGGCAAGATTACTGCACGAACAAGAGTCGAGATCTATCCGCCGGCGCGCATCGAAGCGGATATTCATTCTTCTGCGGTTTCGATTCAATCCGGCGTTATATTTAATGGAAATTGTTCCATGAAAGAGTGAAGATCAAAACTCGCTAAAAAGGAAACATGAGGAAATATTTTGTTCATAAAAGCCGGTCAAAAATTAAAAAAAACCTTTGACAACCTCAATGGCTGATGTTATAGACCGCCGAGTTAAAAACATCGGTGCACGGAATACTATTTAAAAAATCATTTAATAAGTTAGGGTTGCAGGTTTTTGCGATGGAGGATATTTATATGAAAATTTCCGGTTTAAACCTGAGACATTATGCTGCTTTAACACTTCTTGAGGCCGCATTGTTTGTATCGTTTGCCGGAGTTGCATTCGGTGCTGGCAGTTCAATATCGGTGATTCCAGATGTGTCGCTTTTTGTCCAAATCGCCAATTTCCTCATTATCATATGGGCATTGAATATCCTTTTATACCGACCGATCCGGAGAATACTCATTCAGAGAAAGGAAAAAATTACAAGTTTAGAGCAGAATATCGAAAAACTGAATGAAGATACAGCGGAAAAAGACGGGGCCTATCTTTCAGGCATAAAAGATGCCAGGGTCAAGGGATTGAATGAAAAAGAAGCCTTGTTAACAGCAGGAAATGAGGAAGAAAAAAGAATTATAGAACTGATTAACCAAAAAGCGCAGGCAAATCTTGCGGAAGTTCGCGAAAAAATCACAAAGGATGCTCAGACTGTTCGAGAATCTCTAAATAAAGAGATCGACACCTTTGCGAACGCCATCAGTGAAAAAATTTTAGGGAGGGCTGTTTGATGAATCTGAATCGTGGGAAATGCCCTAACAATGATGATAAGCGGCGGATGATCAGTAAAGGGTCGATCCTGCTGGTGGTCATGATAATGCTTTTCTTGTGTTTTACAGGAATATCATTTGCTTCGTCGGAGCACGAAAGCGAATCAAAAGGATGGGCGGCGACGGATACCTACAAGGTCATGAATTTCGCAGTGTTGGCCATTGGTTTGTTCCTCTTGTTAAAAAAGCCGGTCGCCCAGGCATTAGATTCCAGAATTAAAGGGATCAAAGACCAACTCGACGAACTTGAAGTAAAGAAAAAAGCAGCGGAAAACCAACTGGCGGAATACAATAAAAAATTTTCGAATCTGGAAAAAGAAGCTGAAAAACTGATTGAAGATTATATTCGACAGGGGAATGAAGCCAAAGCGAGAATTATCGAAGAGGCGAAGCTGTCTGCTGAAAAATTGGAAGAACAAGCCCGTCGCAACATTGAACATGAGTTCAAACGGGCTGAATTAGAGCTTCGGCAAGAGATACTGGAGAAGGCGCTGCAAAAATCAGAACAAATCATAATTAGCAAAATTACGGCCAAAGACCAGGAAAAGCTGGTGGATGAATATTTAGATAAGGTGGAGGCAT
>JBAUWG010000393.1:0-2190 GCA_049583675.1 Desulfobacterales bacterium
GTGTTATGGAAATCTGCGAAACCCGGAGAACCGAATTGGGAAAGCCCGTGGGGCATGGGTCGGCCAGGATGGCACATCGAGTGTTCGGTGATGAGCAGTCAATATTTGGGAGATACCTTTGATATTCATGGCGGCGGCAAAGATTTATGCTTTCCGCACCATGAAAATGAAATTGCCCAATCCGAAAGCGTCTCTAAAAAACTATTTGTTAGATACTGGGTCCACAACGGATTTGTGAATATCAATCATGAAAAAATGTCGAAATCCCTGGGCAATTTTTTGATGATAAAAGATGTGCTGAAAATCTACCATCCTGATGTTGTTCGCGTTTTTCTTTTATCGAATCATTACCGCAGTCCCATTGATTTTACGGAAAAAACCATGGAAGAAGCCCGCATGGGACTCGACAAAATGTATGCGCTGCTTTTGCGCGGGGGCAGGGAAGCAGCGTTTGAACCCCATCAGGATCTTGCCCCCGGTGATTGGTTCCGGCAATTCTGTGAGGCAATGGACGACGACTTCAACTCCGCCCGGGGCATCGGCATCATATTTGAGGCGGTCCGCACCATCAATCGCCTGCTGGACCAGCACGGAAACAATTTGTCCGACCCCATCAAACAAACCATAGCGTCCGGACTGGCGGATGTTTTAAGAATCGGAAACATATTGGGAATCCTTCTCGATTCTCCTGCCGCATATTTTAATGAAAAACAAAAACAGATCCTTGAACAAAAAGCCGTTGATCCGGCCATGATTACGACACTGGTTGACGAAAGAAACGCGGCGAGAAAAGCAAAGGACTGGAAAAGAGCCGATCAGATTCGAAACCAACTCGCCGAAATGGATGTTGTTATAGAAGACCGGCCCGATGGGACGGTTTGGAAGATCAATAATTAGGGGTTGACCAAATCCCTGCTTTTTGTGTCAAAAATCCGAAATACGAAGCGAAGCCGGCGCTGACCTGTTGGAGGTTTGAGGTTGGAGGCAGGAAAGGTTTTTTGCCACAAACCTCTAGCGAAGCGATCCTCTAACCCGTCTCCGCCGAAGTCGAAAAATATAGATCATAAAGTATTACTAATTATATAAGAATAAAATCATACCTAACACCATGCCTGCCTTTAAGATAGTTTCGGATTTTTACCCAAGGGGTGATCAAACCGCTGCCATTCGTGCCTTAAGCAAAAGAATCCAATCCGGCAAACAGCAAAATGTGCTGTTAGGGGTCACCGGATCGGGGAAAACATTCACCATGGCGCATGTTATTGAAAACATAGGGAAGCCGGCTTTGGTCATCGCCCCGAATAAAACCCTCGCCGCGCAGCTTTACAATGAATTCCGATTCCTCTTTCCGGAAAATGCAGTGGAATATTTTGTAAGCTACTACGATTATTACCAGCCCGAGGCGTATATTCCTTCGAGCGACACCTATATTCAAAAAGACTCTTCTATCAATGAGATGATCGACAAACTTCGCCATTCCGCCACACGTTCGGTATTGTCCCGGCCGGATGTTATCGTCGTAGCGAGCGTATCCTGTATATTCGGTCTCGGCGCTCCCGAAGAGTATCTGGCCATGCGCGTTGATCTGAATAAAAATATGACCCTGGAGCGCGACAGACTCCTTTCAGACCTTGTGGCCATACATTATGAAAGAAATGATGTCGATTTTTATCGGGGAATTTTTAGGGTCAGAGGAGACCGGGTCGAAATCTTTCCCGCCTATGAAGAAGACAAGGCGATTCGGATCGAATTTTTCGGTGACGAGCTGGAATCGATTGCCGAAATAGACCCACTCAAAGGTACGGTTAAAGCAAATTTGAGCCGCGTCACCATATATCCTGCCAGCCATTATGTCACTCAAAAAAATATACTCAAAAAAGCCATCGATACCATTACCGTTGAACTCAAACACAGGATCGACTATTTCAGGGATGAAAACAAACTCCTCGAAGCCCAGCGAATCGAAGAAAGGACCGATTTTGACATCGAAATGATGCAGGAACTGGGATATTGTAATGGCATCGAAAATTATTCGCGCCATTTAACGCAAAGAGCACCCGGAGAACCGCCGCCCACGCTTTTGGATTATTTTCCGGATGATTTTTTGATGTTTATTGATGAGAGCCATATCGCAATTCCTCAAATTCAGGCCATGTACAAAGGGGACAGGTCGCGTAAAGAGACGCTCGT
>JBAUWG010000394.1:0-15307 GCA_049583675.1 Desulfobacterales bacterium
GTCTATTTTAGCGGCAATGGTTTTTTTGCTTACCATAATTTTTTCACCCCTGACCTATGTTACGGCTCAGGACGCGTCAATTCGCCAGCCGGACAAGGCGCTTTGCGCACGGATGCTCAGATTCGGCCAGGAAGCATACGGCAGAGGAAAATACCTGGATGCCAAGGAATATTTCAGAAAAGCGATAAAAGCAGATCCCGCATCCATGGAAGCCTGGCGCTATTATGATCAGGCAGTCATTTTCGGTTTGGCTGAAAAGGTGGAAAAGAATGCCAATTTGGTTTTGCCGGATGTTTCTACAAGGCAGGAAGCCAAAACCGGTTTATCCCCGGCAGCACCTCCGGCGCCGCCAAAGCCGGCAAAGAGCCAACAGAATAATGGTGGTTTTAAAATATTAGATGATGAAGGATGTTAGTCAATTTGTGAGGTTTCATTGCCATGAACGATAAAAAGCAAGCAAGTGTATTAAACGAAATTCTGATCAACGGGTATCAAAAAATTTTTGACGAGAACTGGCCCATGTGGCTCGGCGGCATTCTGATCGGTCTCATGAGTGTCATTACTTTCGCCTGGGCCAGACCCTGGGGGGTGGCCGGCGGGTTGAGAAACTGGGGAGACTGGTTTTTTAGCTTTATGGGTGTTTATCCGCAAAAACCGGCGTCTCCTCTGATTTCAACAAACTCCATTCTCACCTTGGGATTACTGTGGGGCGCCTTTGGATCCGCCCTTTTATCCAGGCAATTTGCCATTCGCAAAGCGCCTCCGCTGGAACTCGGAAAAGGGATTGGGGGGGGAATATTGATGGGCATCGGTTCGGCAATGGCCGGCGGCTGCAATGTGGGCGGCTTTTTTTCAGCTGTCAGCGCCCTGTCCGCCAGCGGCATTGCCATGATGGTCGGACTCCTGATCGGCGCGTATTTAGGACTCAAGTATCTGTACTGGGAACTCGAACATCTGCCTTCTGGATCCGTCGGGGGTGCTCTGGTATCAAAAGAAAAAAAGGGGGTTGACTGGTTGAACATAGAGCCCTATTTAGGGGCTGCCGTATTTCTTGCCGCCATCGTTTGCACATGGATATACAGCAAGGAGGCATACACGCGTGTCGGCGGCCTGTTGCTGTGCGGCATCGCGTTTGGATGTATTATTCAAAGAACCCGGTTTTGTTTCGTCAGGGGATTTCGCGAACCTTTCATGACCGGCGAAAGCCAGATGTCAAAAGCGGTCGCCATCGCCGTAATTATCAGTGTTCTCGGATTTGCCGCCCTTAAATATTCGGGTGTTCGTGGAGAAAATGTTTACGTTCCTCAGGCGTTTTGGTTCGGAGGATTGGTGGGGGGCATTATTTTTGGAATCGGGATGGTGGTGGCGGGCGGCTGCGGAAGCGGTTCCGTCTGGCGGGCAGGAGAAGGCCAAATCAAGCTGATACTGGCCGTCATCTTTTTTGCATTGTCCACGTCGCTGTTCAAAGCATGGATGGTCAGCTCGGCGGCTCTCAACTCACTCATGGGCTACAGAGTCTTCATGCCGAACTTTATCAGCTATAAATGGAGCCTGATTTTGGTGATTGCCATTATGCTGGTATATTACCTTGTCACCGCCTGGAATGAAGAAACAGAAAAATTTGTTGTAGAGCTATAAGAACTTAGCTTCGCAATTGGAATATTTGAAAATTTCTGTTACATTAATTTAAAGGAGGATTTTTGCTATGGTTGAAGGAATTACACCGGATGAAACATTGGACTGCCGAGGACTGAGCTGTCCGATGCCGCTGCTTAAGGTCAAAAAGGCATTGAAAAAGTTAAAGGCCGGACAGGTGCTGGAGATTTTGGGAACTGATCCGGGCTCAAAAAATGATATTCCCGATTATGCTAAGAAGCAGGGGGACGAATTTCTCGGCATGGAAGATGAATCGAAGTATACGAGATATCTGATCAAAAAGGGGGGGTGATTTTTTAAATGGAAAACATCGCTGTGCTCATTAAAGACGTGGACCAGCAATATGAGGGGCTCAGGACCAGCCTCGGTTTGCTTCTTGAAGCCGCTTCCGTCCAGATGTATGTCCTGAACCATGAAATTGCGAATATGGACGAGGCTTACAGAGAAAATATGGAATTTATTGACGAGATGGAAGGAGAACGGTATTCCAACCATCCGGCTAATGTTGAAAAATACGGCTTTAAACCGATCAGTATTGAGGAAATGCTGGTCAAACTTAACGAGGCGGACTTAATTATTCCTTTTTAGAGGGTAAAATTATGAGAGTATTAAATATTATTCGCACAGAACCTGACGATACGACAAAAACCTTTTTAGAAGGTTTTTCAAAAGACGAAGGGTCAAAAAAAGTCGTTCTTTATGAAGGAAACAACGATTGGTCCGCGCTGGTGGATGACATTTTTTCACACGACCAGGTTATATGCTGGTGGTAATCGTTTTCCATACTGAAAACGATACTTTTGACATAACGCATTTAGAACGTTAATCACCGTACGGATCTTGAAACAAGTAACCAGTGACGTAAAATTGAATATCAAGTATCTGCTTTAGGATAAAAAGGAACAAACGACATGGCCGACAATTTAGGGATTCTTGTCAGTACAACCAAACACCTTGATTATATCATTGCCTTAGCCAAAGCCGCCCATGATAAAGGAAAAAATGTTCGGATATTTTTTACCGGCAAAGGGGTTCTTCTGACCCAGAAGCCGGAATTCGAACAACTGGTTGGGAAAGCCAAGCTTTCGGTTTGCGATGTCAGCTTTCGGGCAAACAATCTTTCCGGCGATGTACCGGGGGTTGGATTCAAGGATTTTGCAACACAGGCAAGAAATGCAGAAATGATTGAATGGTGTGACCGGTATGTTGTCTTTTAGGCGGACGACCCACCCCAACTGAAATTTAGAAGTCATCTCAAAAAAGTCTTTTCGTCCGATATCGGCGTTGAGCCCTCGTATCAAGTCCTCGACATACTTGAGTATGCCTCCGGGTTGATCCTTGGCTTCGTTTTGATCTCGACCGAAAATCCTAATTTTGAGATAGCTTCTATTATTGTTAAATGATGTGAGATAATCTTTCGTGTGGATGGACCATCATTCATGGTTACAAAAAGCCGTGAGTGTTTCATCTATTGCCGTGCCGGTGCACTTTCGCTTAAGGAAACAACCACAATGACCGGTTTTCTTCCAAAAGGTTGACAAGGCAGCTTCATGCCGCTATATTTCCCCTAATCTGTACGATACCCATAATATATAACTATCATAATGATACGGAAAGGAATTAAATTAATGGCATCAGATATTCTTGAAATAGGCGATAATAGTTTTGAATCTGAAGTATTACAGTCCGACAAACCGGTTTTGGTCGATTTTTGGGCGCCATGGTGCGGACCGTGTCGGGCAATTGCACCGGTCGTCGAAGAACTCGCTGCACAATTCGGGGACAAGGTTAAGTTCACAAAATGTAATGTCGATGAAAATCCGACAACGCCCACCAAATACGGCATTAAGTCTATCCCGACACTTATTTTCTTTAAAGACGGTGAGGTCTTGGACAAGATCATCGGTATCGTTGCCAAATCGAGACTTGAAGCAATGATTTCTCAAGGATAGCAGGAAACCTTGCCGGTGAATAATGCCGGTTCCTGAGGGCTTTCGACGGTGGCGACGGTTACCGTTTCGTCGCTGGAAACAAATTGATGACGATAAAAAAGAAGTGAATCGCCTACATAAAATGAAACGAGTCAACTACCACCCGCAAAGCGGGGGGCTTGAATGTTCGGCCACGCGCCGGAAAGGAAAAAGCTCGTCAGTGCTTTCAACATTGAACTTACAGCCGGGTGCAAAGCACCCCGTTTGTTTTGTAAAAATCATCACTTTGATCCTTATTGTGTTGTTTGTATTTTCGGGCTGTGCATGGTTTAAATCCAAGGAAGAAAAAAATGCGCAGGAGTTGATCAGTGACGGCATGGATCACTTCAACAACGAGGATTACAAAGAAGCCGTAGATTCCTTTGAAAAACTCAAGGATTGGTATCCTTTCAGCAAGTACGTCATTCTGGCTGAACTAAAAATAGCGGATGCGTATTACCATCTTAAGAATTATTCAGAGGCCGTGACGGCATATGAATCATTTGAAAACCTTCACCCCCAAAACGAAGCTGTTCCGTACGTCATTTTTCAAATCGGCCTTTGTTATTATGATCAAATCGACACCGTCGACAGGGATCAGACCCCCGCAAAAAACGCGCTCGACACTTTCAAACGCCTTATCCGGCAATTCCCTGACAATTCATATGCGCATAGGGCCGGGGAACTCATGAAGGTCTGCATTAAAAGCCTCGCGGGGCATGACTTTTACGTCGGGTTATTTTATTATAGAACCAAGCATTACAAAGCCGCTTTAATACGTTTTAAATCGGTTTTGACCAATTACCCAGATGTCGGAATCCACGAAAAGGCGCTTAATTATATTGCCCTTTGTGAGAATTTAATGGCCAAAAAGCCACAAAATTAGAAAAACCGCTTTACAATCAATCTCTGATGACATAAAAGTCTCAGTTTCATCATTGAGAGGGAGAAATCAACATGGCTAAAGTATGTGAAATATGCGGCAAGAAGCCTATTGTAGGCCATAACGTCAGCCACGCTCATAATTTAACGAAACGACGATTCAACCCAAACATCCAAAGGGTAAGAGCGTTATATAAAGGCAGCGTCAAAAAGATAATGGCCTGCACCACCTGCATTAAATCGGGGCGCGTCATTAAAGCATCTTAATCCCAAAACAGATGATAGAATTGATTAGGTTTTTTTGCTTGAAGGGAAAAACCGGCCAGTTCGAAAGGGTTTTTGGGGAAAAAAGCGAAAAATAGGGATTACCGGTCTATTCTCCTGGCATCCTGTATGTGTTTCACTTTTCTAATAGACGAAAGAACCCTGTTTAAATGATTGGTATCTTCAACAGTAATGGTGAAGAAACTATCGACGATTTTACTCTCACGAGTCTGCGTGTTCGCGCTGAGTATATTTGCGCCGTTTTTACTGATATTAGCGGTAATATCGGCTAACAACCCTACCCTGTCATAAGACCGAACCATGATCTTCACCGGATATGTATCCGCCGTGTCTGTATCCCAATCCACATCTATTTGCCGGTCGGGGCTCATTTTTAAAGCATTGACACAATTCGTCCGATGAACGGTAACGCCGAACCCCCGGGTAATGTAACCGGTGATCGGATCGCCCGGCACCGGCTGACAGCATTTCCCGAACTTAATTAAAATATCGTCGACCCCCTTGACGGTTACACCTATTTTCGGCTTTTTCTTTCTGACGCGGCTGATGATTTTATCCAGAAAGGATTCTGACGGCTCTTCCTCCGGTTTCGGCTCGATCTTTCGAATAATCTGCAGCGGCGTAATTTTTCCGTACCCGACGCCTGCGATCAAATCATCCACATGTTTAAAGCCAAAATGCTCTACCACTTTCTCCATATCTTCCGATTTCAAGAGCGTATTGAAATTAAGCCGGTGTTTTCGAAATTCCTTTTCGCACATTTCCCGTCCGAGGGTAATACTTCGATCTCTTTCCTGGGTTTTGATCCATTGTCTGATTCTGGAACGGGCTTTGACGGTCTTGACAAAATTGAGCCAGTCTTTGCTGGGATGACTCTTATTTGATGTGGAAATTTCAACCGTATCACCGGTTTTCAATTCATATTGCAGGGAGACGATACGACCGTTCACTTTGGCGCCGACACACTGATTCCCGACTTCCGTGTGAATTAAATAGGCAAAATCCACCGGGGTGGCACCGTAGGGCACTGTCTTGATTTCGCCTCGAGGGGTAAATACATAGACTTCATCCGGGAAGAGATCGATGCGAACATTTTCCAGAAATTCATCGGGATTTTTAAAATTTTCCTGATTTTCCACGAGGTTTTGTATCCAGGAAAACGTTTTGGTCGTCGCTTCATCAAGGCGAAGACCTTCTTTGTAGCTCCAGTGAGCGGCGATGCCCGATTTAGCGACCTTGTCCATTTCCCAGGTCCGAATCTGAATCTCTATTCGCTCTCCAAAGGGGCCGATAACAGTGGTGTGAAGGGACTGATACATATTCGGCTTGGGGACACCGATATAGTCTTTGAATTTCTTGGCAACCGGTTTCCATAGAGAATGAATCACTCCAAGCGCTTCATAACAGTGAGGTATGGTGTCGAGAACTATTCTAAATGCAATGATATCGTAAACATCTTCGAACTCCAGGTGCTGGGAAATCATTTTTTTATAGATACTGTAAAAATATTTGTACCTTCCGAGGACCTCACATTCCAGGTTGTGCTCATCCATCTTCTTTTTGATCAGCGCCTTGACGGTTTCAATATACTTTTCGCCTTCTTCTTTATCCCTATTGACGAGCTGTTCTATTTTAGAATATTCCTCGGGTTGAAGGTACATAAATGATGTATCCTCAAGCTCCTTTTTTATCCAGTAAATACCGAGACGGCCGGCTATGGGTGCATATATATCCAATGTCTCCCTGGCGATCGTTTCCCTTTTTTTCGGTGAGTGATATTTCAGCGTCCTCATATTGTGAAGCCGGTCCGCCAGCTTGATCAATATGACGCGAATATCATCCGCCATTGCAAGGATCATCTTCCGGATGCTTTCAGCTTGACGCGCCTGGGAACTGCTGCTGAAAGGAAGAACACTCAACTTGGTCACCCCCGATACGATATGGGTAATTTCCTTACCGAACATTTCGTACAATTCTTCTGTGGAGGCATGGGTATCTTCGACGACGTCATGTAACAGTCCGGCTGCAACGCTGACGGCATCAAGCTTCATTTCCGTCAGGATTCCGGCTACTTCAAGGGGATGGGACAAATAGGGTTCACCGGAGAGGCGGACCTGTCCGTCATGAACCCTGGCCGAATAAATATAAGCGCGATCAATAATGTCCAGATCGACATCCGGGTAATATTCGGTTATTTTATCGATGATATCGTTAATGCGGATCATAATAACAAATTAATACGCCTTGGCAAAGACCACGCGGCCGATGCCGGGCCTGCCGCAGCATATGCACTTACCTTCTTCGGGTAAACTGTCTGAAGGAATACATCGGATGGTCACACTCAGGTCGTCTTTGATTTTGGCCTCGCAATGATCTTCTCCGCACCAGTGACTGTATGAAAATCCGCCGTGGATTTCGGGTTTTTCCAGATTTTTTGGCGTGAAAAAATCATAAAATTCATTTTTGTCATCAATTGAAACCGTGTATTGTTTTCTAAATGACGCGGCCCGTTCAAAGAGTGTGTCCTGAATTTCATCCAGGATTGCGGTGATCTCAGAGACAAAACGATCTTTATTTATGGATTCCTTATCTTTGTACGGTTTATCTCTACGCCCGACGTAAACGGAATTTTCGGCAATATCTCTTGGCCCGATTTCCACGCGAACGGGTATCCCTTTTTTGATCCATTCCCATCCCCTGGCGCCGCCGATATCCCGGTCGTCGACTTCCACTTCAAGCCGGCGATGATGATAGGTTTTGTCCTTCAGCTCTCTCTTTAGGGACTCCACAAATTCCATTACGCCTGCTCTGTCTTCAGGCTTTCTGATAATGGGCAACAGGACGATGTGTGAAGACGCCACCTTTGGCGGAAGGACGATGCCGTCATCATCGCTGTGGGTCATGACAAGTCCTCCGACAAGACGGGTGGATGAGCCCCAGGACGTCGTCCACGCATATTCTTCCGTTTCCTGGTCAGTTTGAAATTTGATTCCCGAAGCCTTTGCAAAGTTTTGCCCCAAGAAATGCGATGTGCCCGCCTGGAGTCCTTTTCTATCCTGCATCATCGCTTCGATGCACAAGGTGTCCACGGCTCCCGGAAATCTTTCGGAAGCTGATTTTTTTCCCTTAATCACCGGCATGGCCAGGTATTCTTCAGCCAGCCTTGCATAAACATCGAGCATCAATTGTGTTCGCTCGACAGCCTCTGCCCGGGTCGCATGGGCGGTATGGCCTTCCTGCCACAAAAATTCACTGGTTCGCAAGAACAGACGGGTTCGCATTTCCCATCTCACAACATTGGCCCACTGATTGATGAGTATGGGAAGGTCCCGATAGCTCCCCACCCATTTGGAAAAGGAATCTCCGATAATGGTTTCGGAAGTCGGCCGGACAACCAGCGGTTCACTCAGTTTCCCGGCGGGTTTAAGACCGCCATCACTTCCTTTTTCCAGCCGATGGTGGGTGACGACAGCGCATTCTTTTGCAAAACCCTCCACGTGCTCGGCTTCCTTTTCAAGAAAAGAAAGCGGGATAAACAACGGGAAATACGCATTTTTAACCCCTGTTTCTTTAAACATGCCATCCAGAACGCTCACAATATTTTCCCAGAGAGAATATCCCCAGGGTTTGATAACCATGCATCCTCTCACCGGTGATCGTTCCGCCAAATCCGATGCTTTGACCACCTCCTGATACCATTGGGGATAATCTCCGGCTCGTGTCGGCGTTATTGCGGTCTTAATCTGTTTTCCCATTCAATCGTTCCTCGATTCATCAAGTTTATCAATCTCAGTCAGTAACACCTCGACAATTTTGTCTTCGGAAAATTTTTTGATCACTTTCCCTTTCTTGAAAAGAATTCCAATGCCGTCGCCGCCGGCAACACCGATATCCGCTTCTTTTGCTTCTCCCGGCCCGTTTACCACGCATCCCATAATGGCCAGTTTAACCGGCAGAGGCTTTAACATTAATGCGGTTTCAACCTGATCGAGAATTCGAAACAAATCGATCTTGCAACGACCGCAGGTCGGGCAGGATATAATATCCGGTCCATATCGGCGGATGTCAAGGGCCTTGAGGATTTCGTAGCCGACACGGACCTCTTCCACCGGATCCCGTGTCAAAGAAACACGAATCGTATCTCCGATACCCTCTGCAAGAAGCATCCCGATGCCCAGAGAAGATTTGACAACGCCGGAATAGAGTCCTCCTGCTTCGGTAACCCCGACATGCAGCGGCAGATCGGTCCTGGACGAAAGCAGCCGATAGGCATTTACAGTCCGATAAACGTCGGAGGCCTTTATGGAAAGCTTGATATCGTCAAAATCAAAAGATGTGAATAGATCAATATGCCGCATGGCGCTTTCAACCATTGCTTGGGCACTCGCGCCATGGTATTTTTTTAAAATATCTTTTTCAAGAGAACCGGAATTCACCCCGATCCTAATGGGGATGTTGGCCGCTTTTGCGCAATCGATGACCGATTTGATCTTGTTTTTCCCACCGATATTCCCCGGGTTTATTCGCAGGCCGTCGGCGCCGGATTTTGCGGAAGCAACCGCAAGACGATGGTCGAAATGGATGTCGGCAATTATCGGTATGGAAATTTGCCGTTTAATTGAAGCAATCGCCAGCGCGGCTTCATGGTCGGGCACCGCCACCCTGACGATTTCGCATCCTGCTTTTTCCAGGCGATGAATTTGGGCCACGGTGGACTGAACGTCCTGGGTAAACGTGTTGGCCATCGATTGGACGATAACCGGTGCGGTTCCTCCGACGCTGACATTTCCGACCTTGATTTCGCGGGTTTTTTTTCGTTTTATTGAAAAAGGCACGATGACCTGATATTGGTTAAATCCGACGTTAAATTTTATAAAGCCGAGCATTGAAGCGTACCCTGCAACCCCTCTGAAGCAGGATCTCATTCTCGCGGCATCAACGGACCGGTCCGCTTCGCCCGACAAGCTTCAGGGTATGCTGATCAATGGTAAACTATATAAGTATCAGACAAAACGCTTAAATTCAAGAAAAATGCAGATGCCGGACGGGGTTCAAAAAGATTGAATTCCCTAACAACTCGAATTCGCTATGTGAATCTAAGGCCATCTATGAAAGGAGTCTATGATGAAGCTTCAAAAGGGTGAAAGTTATTCCAAAAAACACGGACCTGATGCAACGCCTGATCGCTCGATTAAAAGTGAAATATCGAAACGCACCAAAGACGAAGAAGTCCCCTGCATGGTGGCATTTAAAATTGCAGAAGCGTTACGGATCCCGCCGTTGGCGGTGGGCAAGACGGCTGACCTGATGAATTTCAAGTTGACGAAATGTCAGTTGGGGTTGTTCGGATATCAGCCCCATAAAAAGATTGTCAAACCTCAGGACAGCGTCATAGAAAATTTAAAAGATGCAATCTCCCAATCGCTTTCCCAAGAAAAACTCTCTTGTAAGCGTGCTTGGGAGATCGCATCCCGGTTTAACATCCGCAAAATGGCAGTCAGCAGTGCTTGCGAAACCATGGGCATTAAAATAAAGGATTGCCAGCTGGGTGCGTTTTAGCCGGTTTTTACTTTTTAAAAATCATGCTTATTGTTTGGTAATAGCAATAAATATCCATCTTGTGACTTTTTTACCTTATCAATGAAAAATGACCACTTGCACTATAAGCCTCTGAACGGACGCAGTTTGAGAGATATGGCTTTGAACAAGGAGCATCACGGCAACGGCGTCTTCATAAGTCCCGTCGGCCCTCTGCGGAAACATCGATTTCTGAAATTGCTGAAATGGAAGCTCAGCTCAAGCCGGTTTACCCTCGGTCTCAAAGATCAGAGGGTTCATCCGGTTGCTATAAACTGGTCTCCCATACAGGCACATCATGGTCTCAGCGTTACTTTTCTCAAACATGCCGGCATTCTGATCAAAGACGTCGGCAGCTACCTGCTGGTGGACCCGATATTTTCAGGTCTGTTATGGTTTATCGAGGATTTTTCACCTTTTGCATTCAATTTAAAACAAATGCCGATGCCTGATCATGTTCTGATCACCCACGGCCATTACGATCACTTGGACAAATCGACTTTAGCTGCTTTGGACAAAACCACTCACCTGATCACGCCCCTGGGGCATCATCGGGTATTTCAGGATTTGAATATGAAGCATCGGACACAGCTGGACTGGTATGATGTGTATCGCGATAATGATCGATCGATCACTTTTCTGCCCAGTAACCACTGGACCATGCGAAACCCGATTCAAGGGCCCAACCATTCTCTATGGGGAGGGTATATGATCGAAACAGCCGCCGGACGTACGATTTATGTCACAGGCGACTCCGGATACTTCGATGGATTTTCAGAGATTGGGCAAGATTATGACATCGATCTTGTGGTCATCAACCTCGGGGCTTATGAACCACGTTGGTTCATGGCGTCCAGCCATATGAATCCCAAAGAAGCGGTTCAAGCCTTTAAAGAGCTTGGTGCCGAAAAGATGATGATCGTACATTGGGGAACGTTTCGCCTGGGCGACGAACCGGTTCATTTTCCCCCGGACAACTTGAAAACAGAGCTGAAAAAGGAAGGATTAAGCGACCGGTTGGTCGATATCCGTCATGGTAAAACTTTCTTTTTGAACTGACGCATAGCCTTAGCCCTTCCCCACAAAAGGATTATAGCGCTTTTCCCTGCCAATGCTTGTTTCCGGACCATGCCCTGAAAGGACTTTTACGGCATCATCCATTTTAAATAGTTTTGTCTGAATGCTCGATATCAGTGTGTTAAAATCTCCCCCGGGAAAATCGGTGCGGCCAATGGAACCGGCAAAGAGCGTATCGCCTACGAACACGACATTGTCTGTTAAAAGAGATATCCCGCCCGGAGTGTGACCCGGAGTATGAATCACATTTAAGGTCACATCGCCAAAAGAGACGGTATCGCCTTCTTCTATGGTTTGATCACATGGCGGTGAGTTTTTCACTGAAATACCGAAAATCGCCGCATTTGACGAAAGGCTTGAAAGCATCGGCGCATCCAGGGGATGAATGAGAATGTCGGCGCCGGTGGCATCTTTGATCTCTCCGTTGGCGCTGACATGATCGAAATGCCCATGCGTATTGATGATATATTTTACTGTCAAGGAATCACCGGCAAGGGAACGCAGGATCCTGTCTGCATCTCCCCCGGGATCAATGACGACGGCTTCTTTGGTTTCCGGGCAGCCACAAATAAAACAGTTCGCCATCAGCGGACCGACGGCCAATTCTTTAATAATCAAAATATCCTCCTTTTTCGGTCATCTCTTCACGAAATCCTCTTTTTGGCCTGTTCTACAAGCTCGACCAGGCTGAGAATTTTCGGCTTCGGCTTCGCATGAACCAGTTGATTAAACCTCTTTTCGGAAAGACAATTTTGTAAATGCTGAACCACATCAAAGGATTCCCACCAGCAGTCAAGAATTTTCCAGCAGACCGATTGATCATCCCCGCTTGTCCGGCAATAGCCGAAGGAAACAATCCCACCGAGTCTCGGGCATCTTCGCTCGATTTGATCCCTGTCTTTGCGCTCTGTGTCGTCACTCATTTTTCATGTCGGGCTTTACTATATTGTTATTTTTCTCAAGGGCCATGCGAATACTGTCGAGGATCCCGTTGATAAAAGCACCGGATTCCTCGGTACCGAATTTTTTCCCGATGTCAACCGCTTCGTTGATGGATACTTTTGATGGGATGTCGCGGCAGTACAACAGTTCATACACGGCGATTCTGATAATGTTTCTGTCCAAGCATGCCATGCGACTAATTTTCCAATGATCGGAATAATTCTCGATGATCAAATCAAGTTCGGATTTTGTTTGAAGCACGCCGTTAACAAGCGCCATAAAAAAAGGAAGGGCCTTTTTAGAAAGGGTAAAATTCGCGCAGAAACGCTCCAGCAGCGTCTCTTCCGAGCCGTTCGTATTCATATCCATATAAAAGAGCGCCTGCATGGCAAGTTCTCGGGACTTGCGACGATTCCCCATGGTTATGCCTGGTCGACAACCTCAATCAAGTTTGCCATTTCAATGGCTGCTATGGCCGCACTCCATCCTTTATTACCGGCTTTTGTCCCGGCACGCTCAATGGCCTGCTCGATGGTGTCCGTGGTCACAATGCCGAATATCACCGGAACTTCGGTCTCGAGACTGACCGCGGCAACGCCCTTTGAAACCTCGGCACTGACATATTCAAAGTGCGGTGTAGCGCCTCTGATGACGGCCCCCAGACATATAACCGCATGGTATCGTTTGGTTACGGCCATCTTTTTCGCCATCAACGGGATTTCAAACGCACCCGGGACTTTGACAATGTCAATATCTTCATCTCTGGCGCCGGACCTTAACAATGCATCCAAAGCCCCTTCAAGAAGCCTCTCGGAGATAAAATTATTAAAACGGCTGACAACGAGCGAAAATTTTTTGCCCTCGGCAAGAAGCTTGGCCTCGATAATTTTCGGCATATACCTTTTCCTCCCGATGTAATTGCCCGAATCTTTCAAGATACCGGCGGTAATTAGGAAGTAGGAATTAGATAACCGCTTTCCTCTTTTCTCATTCCTATCTCCTCTTTTCTATGTTTCTTTCCTCTTTTCTCTTTCCTCTTTGCAGCTGAATCTCTACGATACGGCATCGACATTTAACATGTGACCCATTTTAAGCTGTTTACACTTTAAATATCGACGATTGTATTCATTGGGTTCTGTTTTGATTTCGATCTGTTCAACAATGCTCAAGCCATACCCGTCAAGCCCGACCATTTTCTTGGGATTATTGGTAAGAAGCCTCATCTTTCTCACGCCGAGATCCACTAAAATTTGGGCGCCGATGCCGTAATTTCTGAGGTCCGGCTGGAAACCCAGCCGCTCGTTGGCTTCGACGGTATCGAGACCTTGATCCTGAAGTGCATAGGCTTTTATTTTATTTACAAGCCCAATGCCGCGGCCTTCTTGCCGGATATACAGAATCACGCCAGCACCTTCCTGGTCGATCATTTCCATGGCGGTCTGCAACTGCTCGCCGCAATCGCAACGCATTGAACCGAAGATATCTCCCGTCAGACACTCCGAGTGAACCCTGACAAGCACCGGTTTTTCAGGATCTATGTTTCCTTTAACCATTGCAAAATGCAATAAGTTATCCACATCATTTTCGTAGACAATGGCTTTGAACTCTCCTGCAATTGACGTCGGAATAATGGTTTCCGCCGCTCTTTTTACAAAGGACTCGGTGCGCATACGATATTCGATAAGGTCGGCGATGGTGCATATGCCGATACCGTGCTTCTCGCTGAATTTTTCGAGTGCCGGCATTCTGGCCATGGACCCGTCTTCATCCATGATTTCACAAATCACTCCGGCAGGTTTTAACCCGGCAAGACGCGACAAATCTATCGATCCTTCCGTCTGACCGGCACGCACGATCACACCGCCCTTCCTGCCACGCAAAGGAAAGACATGACCGGGTCTCACAAGATCCGGCGGGCTGGCATCGTCTGCAACGGCTGTAAGGATGGTCGTGGCCCGGTCGGCTGCGGAAATGCCGGTGGTCACCCCGCATCGGGCTTCGATGGAGACTGTAAACCCGGTTTGGAACCTTGATGTATTGTGTTCGACCATCAGCGGAAGGTTGAGAGAATCGATCTTTTCTCCGGTCATGGACAAACAAATCAGGCCCCTTCCGTATTTGCTCATAAAATTAATGGATTCGGGGGTAACAGCTTCCGCAGCCATGGTCAGATCGCCTTCGTTTTCACGATCTTCATCATCAACCAGAACGACCATACGCCCGGCTTTTATCTCATTGATTGCATCTTCAATAGCGATTAACGGCATTTCTTTCGATGATCTCCTCATCCGGATAAACCGGATTTTTTGACTTAATTCGATTAAACAAAACCGGTTTTTGCAAGAAACTCCAAGTCCAATGCGTCACCGGATCCTTTTTGTCCTTTATCACGGCGTTTTCCGGCGGTAAAACGTTCAACATACTTCCCTATCATATCCGTCTCTATGTTGACAAGATCTCCAACCTTTTTAAAGCTGATGGTCGTCAATTTCGCCGTATGGGGAATGATACCGACTTCGAAACGATTGATCCGGCAATTGTTGACGGTCAGACTGATGCCGTCCACGGCGACAGACCCTTTTGTAATGATGTAATACGAAATCGCTTCCGGCACTTTGAAAGCGATAACCGTTGCGTTTCCCTTGCTCTGTCTGGACGCGACAGTCCCCATTCCGTCGATGTGGCCTGAAACGAGATGGCCGTCGATGCGGTCTGAAAACCGAAGCGCTCTTTCAAGGTTCACACGATCACCGATCCCGGCCCTTTCAAAGGTTGTCTTCGAAAGCGTTTCCGGCGACACGTCAACCTCAAAACGTCTGCCATCTATCACCACCACCGTTAAACAGGCACCGCTGACTGAAATGCTATCCCCGATCCTGGTCCGTTCAAGAGGAAAATCCGCATCAAGAGTCATGCGC
>JBAUWG010000395.1:0-2365 GCA_049583675.1 Desulfobacterales bacterium
CTTTCATACAGTCATCAAAAACACCCGGGATCTCAAATACGGTTGCGCCGCTTCCCAGGGGCTGAGAAAGCTGCTGAGGCGTCACTTTTTTATGGGGAAGCAGTACCGCTGATTTGACATTCGGCTGCAAAAAGGCGGCATATAAGGCGGCGGAAGCGGAGGTGTCTCCGGTTGAGGCGCATACGGCCAAGACATCCGAAATATGACCTTCTCGGACCAAGTAGTTGATATAGCTCAATGCGCTGGCCATACCCCGGTCCTTAAAAGAGGCGGAAGGATTTTGACCATCATTTTTAAAATAGAATCTAAGACCCGTTTTTTTTTGTAAAAACGTGTTTGCTTCCACAACAGGGGTGTGGCCTTCTCCCAAATAGACAATGCTGTCCAACGGAATCGCGGGTCCGATGAATTCATGATACAGATATATCCCCTTGAGCGCCGGTATCGTGAGCATCTTTCGATAATCAAAAATATTTCGCCATACCTTCGCCGGAATTTTTTTTAACTGTTCAAAATTGTTGTCATAAATCAAAAGCACTTGTCCGCAATCCGGGCAGGTATACCATAATTTTTTGATACCGAACATTCGGCCGCATCCGAGGCATCGATACATCATATCACTGTCATGGTTCGGAAGTATAAAGGGTTTTATTTCCCGTGGGAAGTCTTGGGGGTTCATTTTGTTATTTTCTCCAATCCGCCCATATAGGGCCTCAATGCCCCGGGGATGAGAACAGATCCGTCGGCCTGCTGGCAATTTTCAAGCAGGGCCGCCACTGTTCGACCCACTGCAAGCCCGGATCCGTTGAGTGTGTGAACCAGCTCCGTCCCTTTTTTCCCCTTTCTCCTGAATCTGATATTGGCGCGTCTTGCCTGAAAGCTCTCAAAATTGCTGCATGATGAAATTTCTCTGTAAACGCCCTGCGCGGGCATCCACACTTCGATGTCATACGTTTTTGCCGCTGAAAAGCCAAGATCGCCGGTACATAGGACGACCACCTGGTAGGGAAGCCCGAGGATATTTAAAATCGATGCTGCATGGTTTAACAGGGATTCGAGTTCATCATAAGACGACTCGGGTTTGGCAAACTTAACCAGTTCGACCTTGTTAAACTGGTGCTGCCGGATAAGGCCCCGGGTATCTTTTCCATAAGAACCCGCTTCCGAACGAAAACACGGCGTATAGGCCGTATAATAAATCGGCAGTACATCTTCGTCCAGGACTTCTCCCTTATGAATATTGGTCACGGGAACTTCGGCCGTGGGTACCAAAAAATAATCCCATCCTTGAAGCTTAAAAAGATCTGCTTCAAATTTGGGCAGCTGTCCGGTACCCGTCATGCTGTCCCGGTTTACGATAAAGGGTGGAAGGATTTCTTTATAACCATGCTGCGTCGTATGAATATCAAGCATAAAATTGATGAGCGCTCTTTCCAAGCGGGCTCCGGCTCCCAAATACAAGGGAAATCGCGCTCCGGTAATTTTAGCCGCGGTTTCAAAATCTAAGATTTTCAGATTTTCCCCTAGGGTCCAATGCGGCTGGGGTTCAAAATCGAAAGCCGCTGGATCGCCCACTTTTTTAATGATGGGGTTTTCAGCGCTATCTTTGCCGACGGGAACCGACGGATGGGGCAAATTCGGTATTTCATAGAGAATATGATCGATTTGCTCTTGGTTTTCAGCCAAATGTTGATCCAAGGCTTTGATTCTGGTGCCGACGTCACGCATTTGGGCCATAAGATCGTCCGCATTTTCTTTGTTTTTTTTTATGGCTGCGATCTGTTCGGAAACGATGTTTCTTTGATGCCTCAACGCTTCTATCTCAAGGAGGAGGGACTTTCGTTCGGCATCACAACGTTTAAAGGTTTCCAGATCTATGGAATCCCCTCTGTTTTCAAGTGATTTTTCAACTTCGTCAAGATGTTGTCTTACAAATTTGATGTCCAGCATATCAGCCCCTAAACTTGTTAAAAAAACGTAATAATCTCAAATAACTCCCGGGTCTTAGCAGCAACAAAAAATCCTGTTTGCATCTCATTTCCAAAGTTTTTCAGGGTGATCGTCCACACGCTAAAAAAGTGAAAAAATCGTATCATTCACATGCCATATAGTCAATGATTATTGCGAGTTGACATTATCCATCAAGTTTGTGTATTATAAATTTATTTCAAAATATTTTCGCGGGAGAGAATATATATGGAAGAAACTCGACAAACAAAAGATGACATTCGTCTCAGTATTTCAAAAGCACTTGCCGCGCTTTCTGAAAAAGAGATCATACAAAAAATTGAAAAAATTGAAAAACGACTCTTCGAATTCGCCAATTTTTTGGAAGCGAAAATCATTTTGCTTTATTTAAATAGAG
>JBAUWG010000396.1:0-5907 GCA_049583675.1 Desulfobacterales bacterium
GTCTGACACTTTTAAAATATCAATGGAGAGATGATAACAACAAACTCCAAACGGATTGGGACACGGTTAAAGAGATCAAATTCAAGGCGGATAAAGCCGGCAGGTTCACATTCCGGTGCACGCAAACCTGCGGAAACCTGCATCCCTTCATGACCGGCGAACTGATTGTGAGGCCCAATACCGCTTATTATCTTATGGTCTCTTTATCCATTTGGATCATGCTCAGCGTCCTGTTGCTGTTTTGCGTTGCCCCCGAAATTCGATTTGCCCGCTTTCAGCGAATTAACCTCCTTGAGCGGTTGCCGGGACTCAAATGGCTGGTTCGACGCCGCAGTTTTCAATTTTTGGTTCTGTTTCCCGGTTTCATTGTTTTTTATTTGTTTATTTTAAGCAGCCTTTGGGGAAGCCCTGTCGGCAACCGAAACATTGCGATTATTTTTGTATGGATTTTATGGTGGTTTGTTCTAAAGGCTGTCTTCGTTCCCCTTGGCGGCAGGATATGGTGCATGATGTGTCCCTTGCCCGCGCCTGCGGAATGGATCAGCCGCAAACGTCTGACCGCCGTCCGATACATTCAAAAACCGTTTAAAGGGCTGCACCATAGATTCATCGGTTTTCAAAAAGATTGGCCGAAAATGTTGCAGAATATGTGGCTTCAGAATTTTATTTTCCTTTTAATGATATCCTTCGGCATCATTCTCATCACCCGCCCTTTTGCCACATCCATATTGTTTTTGACGATCCTGGTGACGACCATCGGCCTTGCCTTTATATTTCGACGGAGGGTATTTTGCCTGTATTTATGCCCGGTGGGCGGTTTTCTGGGAAATTATTCCATGGCGTCCATGACGGAAATCCGTGCAATAGATCCTGATGTTTGCAGAAAACATAAGGAAAAATGCTGCTATGCCGGTGCTGAAGAAGGCTGGGCCTGTTCGTGGAAGCAGTATATCGGAAACATGAATCGCAACAATCACTGCGGGTTTTGCATGGAATGTCTGAAAAGCTGTCCCAAAGACAACATCGGTATTTTTTTAAGACCTTTCGGTTCGGATCATCACTTAAAGGGCTATGACGAAATGATCAACGTCATGATCATGCTGGTAGTGGCTATTGCTTTCAGCATTACCATGCTGGGTCCCTGGGGATTTATCAAATCAGCGGCCAACATCACCGAAAGCCTTCAGATTATTCCGTTTTTAACCTACATTGCGCTGATCTGGCTCTCAGCCCTTGTGGTCTTCCCCGGGCTGTTTTTCCTATCGGCGAGATTCGCCAACCAGCTGATCGGGAAACCGGCAAGCCACCGCGTAATGGCGCTTCGTCTTTCATATATTCTGATCCCCGTGGGCATCTTTTCCTGGATTGCGTTCAGCCTGCCCTCGGTAATGGTCAACTATAGTTACATCCTTTCGGTGCTGTCCGATCCCTTGGGCCTGGGATGGAATATTTTTGGAACCGCAAATTACCCGTTCAGCCCCTTTCATCCGGAATGGATCCCCATGATCCAGGGAATCCTTTTACTGGCAGGGCTTTATTTGGGTTTAAGTCGAGGCTTTCGTGCCATTAAACCTATCGTAAACGATCCTGTTAAAAGCGCAAAAGCCATGATCTTTCCATCTCTTTTTGCGCTTTTCGTCATCAATATACTGCTAAAGCTCTATATGGGATAATATTTCAGGTATCGATTTTTTTAATAGCGGCATCAGTGGTCGCGGCAATGCACTTTATTTTTCAATTTCACACGCGTCCCCACATTGGGTCAACCAAGGGCGACGCTCCCACTGCAATGTCGTGTGATCGATGCCGAAGCGGTCGTGGAGTGTCTTGCCGGCTATCCCGATGAGCGTATCGTCATCTTTGGGATCCGGTTTGACAAGATGCGCTGTCAAAGCGGTTTCCCTGGTGCTCATGGCCCAGATATGCATATCGTGGACACCGAAAACACCGGGAAGGCTGGAAAGGTAAGCTCTTACAGCCTCCGGATCGATATTTTTCGGAACGGCATCCATGGCCATGTCAAAGGCATCGCGAAGCAATCCCCAAGTTCCGAAAAGAATAATAACGGTGATAACAAGGCTGACCGCCGGATCGATCCAGAGCTTGCCGGTCAATAGAATCGCAATGCCGGCAATGACCACACCCGCCGACACACCGGCATCAGCGGCCATATGCAAAAAAGCGCCTCGGATGTTCAGATCCGTTTTTCGGCCGGATAAAAACAGCATCGCTGTGGCGGTATTGACAACCACGCCGGCCAAAGCAACGTAAATGATGGTCTTTCCGGCCACGGGAACCGGAGTACCCAGACGCAGTATCGCGTCCCAGGCAATGCCGCCAAGGACAAACAGCAGAACAACGGCATTTATCAGCGCGGCCAATACCGAGGATTTTCGCCATCCATAGGTGCGGCGTTCTGTGGGTTTGCGTTGTACCAGATAATTGGCGCCCCACGCCAGAAACAATCCTAAAACGTCGCTCAGATTATGGCCGGCATCCGCTAAAAGTGCCAGTGATCCGGCCATGATGCCGAAAACGACTTCTACGACGACAAACCCCACATTGAGCGCGACACCAAAGGCAAAAGCGCGGTTATAATTGGCAGGCCCGTGGTGATGGTTATGTTCCATAGCTGACTTCCTGGTTGGCAATTTGTTTCGTGCCACATCTCCGTCTCATCTTTATTTCAAATAACATTTTTATTTTAACATGGAACGGATAAATCCGCATACCAAAAAAATGAATTCAGGCATCCGCTGATTACGTGATGCCCACCCGCATCGCATCCTGAAAAATGCCGTATACTTTTTATCCATGATTTATGGCCCTTTCATAAGGAATTTAAAGGCTAAAGAAAAATATAATCCGTTAAATTAGCAGGTTGAATTTAAATACTACAATGTGGCACGCTTATTGCTCAAACTTACTTATAACATCATGTAAGACAAAATAATCATTAAGGAGGCTACCATGGAGAAATCAATATCCCCGAAACAAATCTTCATAGACCCGGTCTGTCTTATGAAAGTGGCTCCAGACAATAGAGACTTCACGTATACATATAAAATGCGTACCTACTATTTCTGTGCGGCATCGTGCCGCAAAGCGTTTGAAACAAATCCTGACAAATATCTGGAGTCAAAAGCTTCAAAGCCAAAAGGATGGTGGGGACGTTATCTGGAACGACTGAATAAGGCCACCGGCGGCAAAACACCTGAATGCTGTTCCCAACATGCAAAAAAAATGCATTAAAATATTGGCAAAACAGCTTGAATTGAGATACTCCATGTTTCCTTTTTATCCACCTACGAAGTTTCCTGTATGACTTTTGGATACTTTTTATCCATCTTGTGTTGTTCAATTTAAAGCAAATCTCCCTTTCAAGCTTGTGCCTCAAAAATATCTACTTATATTTCTGTATGATGCAAATTGTTGCTTCACTGTGGCATATTGTTTGCTTTTATCAAAAGCAAAACACCAAGTGGCCTTTAATGAGGTCCACCATATTGGAAAAACAAATAACAAAAGGAGACATTATTATGAAAAAATTAATCAGTATCGTTGGCATTACATTTCTGAGCACGCTTCTCTTTGCGCCGGCAGCCGTCTGGGCTCATGGTTGGGGATATGGCGGCGGTCATATGATGGGCTGGAGCGCAGGCCCCGGCAATTATGGCCAGTATAACAACGGTTATACCACGCTGAACAATAAACAGCAGGAGCAATTAGCTGACTTGAATCAAAAATTTTTCAATGAAACCCGATCGCTTCGCGACAAGTTATGGTCAAAATCTGCTGAGCTCAACGCACTTTTGTCCGAGACCAACCCTGACGCCAGCAAAGCAGCCAAGCTCCAAAAAGAGATTTCCGATCTTCGGGCCAATCTTGATCAAAAGGCCATCAATCATGAAATTGAAGCCCGCAAAATCGCACCGGATACTCGGTTCGGCAACGGATACGGCTATGGTCCCATGATGGGCGGTTACGGTATGGGTTACGGAAGAGGTGGATACGGCATGCGCGGATACGGCATGGGCGGATACGGCCCTGGCGCATGCTGGAATTAAACCCTTAACATGGGGGTAGAAAATGATTCTACCCCCGTTAATAACAATAAAAATTAAGGAAGTTCATTATGAAAAAGACAATACTGTTTTTATTCGCAGCTGTATTTATCGGATTCACCCTCTATTCGGTTGAGGGGAATGCGCAGATGGGACAGGAATACGGTCCCGGTTATGGAACGGGCTCAGGTATGATGGGACAAGGATATAATTCCGGGTATGTCATGGGGGGGCCTGGAATGATGGGATCGGGGTCCGGCATGGGGCAGGGAATGATGGGTTCCGACAATGGATACGACCGGCAGTATGGACCGCAATACGGGCGCCAGTATCAGCAGCAACCCCGGAAACCTTTGGATCGGAATCAGGCCAAACAGGAAGCTGAAAATTATCTGAGATCCATGAGAAATCCCAACCTAAAACTCGGGAGAATTCAAGAAAACAGTAATGGCTATCAGGTCAATATTGTAACCAAAGATGGATCTCTGGTGGATAAAGTCCTTGTGGACAAAAATACGGGCGGGATGCGCTCAACATATTGATTAGAATAAGAAAAAAAAGCATAAGATCCAAGGAATGGTTCCAGATAAGAGTTTATTGTCCTTTCCTTTAATTGCATAAAATCATGTTTATGTGGGGAATAGAATTAACAGTATAACCTTTTCAACGACCCTATCAATGATCGTTTAGATTTACAATTGATTAAAACTTAACGAAGCGTTTGGCTCCTCCCTTGCCATATCCTTAAGCAGTATTATAGTTAAATAAGTAGTATTTGTTATGATGACATAATAGGAGAATTTAAATGTATGTTTCATTAATCGGTTTCTTCAAAATACTGATGATTAGCGGCTTGATGTTTACCTCATATAACTGCCGTAGGACCTTCCAAAAGGCGTATGTTGTGCTAACGGAAAAAATTCGTAAGTAAGGCAGACCATCCTGCAGTTATTTTAAGAAAACGCGCTGATAATTTGAGCGAGATCGTTTCAAAGCAAAGGCATGGGGAGAAGGTTTTAAATGAAAACGCCTATGAGTGCTGGTTCCTGTTACGATTACGCAAATGACTATTGGAAGTTTACCGTGAAGATTGGAAAGATGCGGATGTTAGACGGTATGGAAAATTTGACGGAATCGTTTCCATAGGCGCTTTCGAGCATTTTTGTTCACCGGAAGAATTTAAAGATGGTATTCAGGACAGGATATATAGACAGTTTTTCAGTTTTTGTCACTATATTCTTAAAGACGGCAAAAAGCTGTTTCTTCAAACCATGACCTGGGGATATAAGGTTCCGGAATTTGATGAGATAAATCCGAATGCCCCGTTTAGTCTATTTCACCACAGAATCAGGGGAGCGATATTGGGTTTATCTTCCTGGTGGCCGCCGGGTTCCGAAGAACAAATCGTTGAAATAGCGGCGCCTTATTTTGATTACATCGAAAGCAACAACGGAAGAGAAGATTATGCGCAGACCTTTTTTGAATGGAATAAGAGATGGCGGAAAGTTCCTTTTTGCCAAAGATGGCTGCTCGATGCAAAAACCAATTTAAAATATTTTAGAGCGCCGGATTTTAGAAAAATAATGAGAAATTACAAAAAAACCAGAGCGGATGAACTTTTTAGGGAGGCATTTTTACAAAAAGTTTTGAATCATTCAAGGATATTTATTAAAAAAAAACCGCTAAATATCATTATTGACAGCTAAATCCAACCAGAATAACCTTAAAGGCATAACCCTTTAATTGAATGAAGGTTTAAGATCTATCCTCGGTCTTCCTCTCAATTCTCAATTCGTTATCTAAGAAAGGAGTTCATTATGAAAAAGATCATACTGCTTTTGTT
>JBAUWG010000397.1:0-1577 GCA_049583675.1 Desulfobacterales bacterium
TGAACGGGCTGGTCCTGTCCAACGACCTGCTGTTTTTTTATTTCTTCTTTGAAATCACCACCCTGTGCTCGTTTTTGCTCATTGGACATGACCGCACCGCAACCGCCGTAAAAAACGCGGTGCGGGCCTTGTGGATGAACAGCCTGGGCGGGGCGGCCTTTATTTTGGCACTGACGGTGATTTACAGCCAAACCGGCAATCTCGATCTGTACCTGATTTTGCTGGATGCCAATCCCGCCAACCGGATCTTTTTACTGTCGCTGGCACTGCTTTGTTTGGCGGCATTCACCAAATCCGCCCAATTTCCTTTCCAGAGCTGGCTGTTGGGCGCGATGGTGGCGCCGACGCCGGTATCCGCCCTGCTGCATTCCAGTACGTTGGTCAAAATCGGGGTTTACCTGGTCATCCGGTTGGCGCCGGCCTTCAGGGAAACTTTTTTAAGTCACTGCGTGGCTTTTTTCGGGGCATTTGCCTTTCTGGCGGCGGCGGCGCTGGCAGTCGGGCAAAGCAACGGTAAAAAAGTGCTGGCCTATTCGACCATCAGCAACCTGGGGCTGATTTTTGCCTGTGCCGGGCTGAATTCGTCGCAGGCGATTACGGCCGGGATCCTGCTGCTGGTTTTTCACGCCATCATAAAGGCCCTCCTGTTTCTGTGCGTCGGAACCATCGAGCAGCACATCGCCAGCCGCGATATCGAGGACATGCGCGGTCTTTATGCCGTTATGCCCGTGACGGCGCTGATCACCGTTATGGGGGTCATTATGATGATTATGCCGCCTTTTGGGGTGATAATCAGCAAATGGATGGCCATGGAAGCGGCCGCCGGCGATTTTTACATCATTATCTTAATTGCCCTGGGCAGCGCCCTGACCGTCCTGTACTGGGCCCGGTGGGGCGGGATTTTGATGAGCGACCCGTTCGCCGGCAAATTCAAAGCCGAGCGCCAACCGCTGTTAACCTGGACGGCCCTGGGTTCGCTGGGTCTGGGCGCGGCCGTCTTCAGCCTCGGGGCATCCTGGCTCTACAAGTGGGTGATCGCGCCGGCTGAAAGCGAATTCTATCCGCTGGATTATGCCAGCCGCGGCGGTATCCTGGTAAATGCGGTCGGTACCTTTCCGGTTTTACCGCTGGGCCTGGTGGCGGTTTTGGGATTTGTCGTCGCGATATGGGCGGTCAGAAAGGCCGCCGGCGCCCGGGTGGTTGCACCCTATCTCAGCGGCCTACAGACGGCCGAACCGGGTGTGTTCACGGGGCCTATGAACATCCCCACCCGGGCTGAGGCCAGAAACTATTACCTATCCTCGATATTCGGTGAAGATAAGCTGACGACCTGGATCAACCTGGCCGCCGGCGTGTTGTTGACCCTTGTGGTTGGAGGTGCACTTTGATCAACAGCGTTGTTCTCGTCATGGCGGGTCTGGCAGCCGGTCCGCTGCTGGGCGGTGTCGTCAGCGGTCTGGACCGCATATTGACCGCGCGCCTCCAGGCCCGAATCGGGCCGCCGGTCTGGCAGCCGTATTTCGACGTGCTCAAACTTTTCGGCAAAGAAAAAATGGTTGTCAACGTCTGGCAGGCAT
>JBAUWG010000398.1:0-2370 GCA_049583675.1 Desulfobacterales bacterium
GCTCCAGCTTCTCTGTAAGCGGCGTCGGCACACAGATCAGTATACAATCGGTCTCGCGTAGACGGCTAAAATCGAGGGTCACATCAAGCTGTTTCGCATCAATCAGTTCTTTAATATCGCCGGCAGGGATGTGCTTGATATAGGATTCGCCATGAAGCAGCTTATCGATCTTTCTTGAATCAAGATCAAAACCGGTGACGCGAAACCCTTTTCGGCCAAAATGTATGGCCAGAGGCAACCCAACATAGCCAAGACCGATAATACCGATTCGAGCGGTTCTCTGCTCGATCATCTCCAGTAGTTTTAAACATGTTTCGTTTTTATCGCTCATATTCATGTCCTTTTTTACCTCTCAACAATTTTTAAGCTTTTAATGCAGTTTCAGCTGAACTCCAATCACAACCAGCACCTCATCTCCGGTGTTTTCCAGTATCACGCTCTGATGCACCGACGGCGTTATAGACTGACCTTTATCGAACGAAACGTTCCGACCATTTATGATTGATTTGCCGACACCCTTAACGACAACAAGATGTGCAAGGGATCCATCGGATGGGAATTCACACATTGAACCAGGATATATGCCATAATTCACGACGCTGAAATCCGGATTCATTTCTAAAACAGTCAAGGTTCCCCAAGACTGATAAGATGTCTTATGTCTTTGGTATTCACGCCTGCCTTTTTCTTTCAGCTTGTTCACGATATTTTTTACATCCCGGCTGGTCTCCATATCGGAAACAAAAACAGAGTCCGGTGTTTCAACAACCACTATGTTTCGTATGCCGTTGGTCGCAATCAGCCGTTCATATCCCATGATAAAACAGTTCCGGGTGTCTTCGGAAATAACATCGCCGTCAATAACATTTCCCTCGGCATCCTTTGGTATGAAATCATAAAGAGATTTCCAAGATCCAATATCGCTCCATCCAAAGTCAGCAGGCAAAACCGCCCCTTTATCCGTCTTTTCCATTACGGCGTAATCGATTGAAATATTAGGAAGTTTTCGGTAATATTTTTCAGATATTACCCCTCCTTTAAGCGGCAATTGTTTCATTTGATGAAAAAGTTCAGGATGAAGGATGCTTAATTCCTGATCCATAACCGATGCCTTGAAGGCAAACATGCCGCTGTTCCAGAAGAAATTACCCGCGTCTATATATCGTTTGGCGGTTTCCAGGTCGGGTTTTTCCACAAATCGTTTTACGGAAAGCGCCCCAAAGGAAATTTCTTTTCCGCCCTCGATATACCCGTAGCCAGTTTCCGGGTAGTGCGGGGTTATTCCAAACGTCACGATAAAATCCATCTCGGCAAGTTTGACGGCAGCCGCCAATTTTTCATGAAATACATGCTCATCCCGAATGACATGATCCGCCGGAAAGACGCACAGCACGGCATCACGCTCATTTTCAAGGACAAGGCGCATTGCCAATAGAATGGCCGGGGCGGTATTGCGGCCGCAGGGTTCGGCAATGATCTTCTTTTCAGGAGATATGCCGATTTCTTTGATATGCCTTTCAATTTCATGAACGTGTTCTTTCCCGCAAACAATACGAACATTTCCCACATCCAGGGAAGGGGGGAGCCTTTTGATGGTGTTTTGGACGAGCGAATTTTCGCCGATGAATTTGACGAGCTGTTTGGGATAGAGCTCTCTCGATACCGGCCACAACCGCGTGCCTGATCCGCCGGCCAGCAAAACCGGATATACCTTCAGTTTGGTTTTCATAAACTTCCGCCTCGTGAGATATCCTTGGCCGCTTCATTCTGATGCCATGCCCAAGCGGTTTTGAGAATTGCTTCCAACCTTTCATGCTGGGGTTGCCAGCCCAGCGATGATTTTATTTTTTCGGAACTTGCAATCAGTCTTGCCGGATCACCCGGCCTCCTGCCCGCTTCTATAACCGGTATGTGTTTTCCGGTCACCTGCTCTGCCAGCTCAATCACCTCTCGAACCGAGTAACCGCGGTTATTCCCCAGGTTATAAACCGCACTCTCTTTATCTGACAACAGTGCTTCAAGTGCCAGCAGGTGGGCCCGGGTTAAATCACTGACATGGATATAATCCCTGATACACGTTCCGTCGGGAGTCGGATAATCAGTTCCGTAAATCCTGATATTCTCCCTTTCACCGAGGGCAACCTTGAGTACCAGGGGAATAAGATGGGTCTCACGAGTGTGCCGTTCTCCGATCGTGCCGGATTCATCCGCACCCGATGCATTGAAATATCTCAAGCTGATATATTTTAAGCCATACGCTGAATCACAATCATGAAGCATTTTTTCCACGGCGATTTTACTTGCGCCGTACGGGTTGGTGGGATTGCAGGGATGTTTTTCCGTGATCGGGATTTCCATTGGTTCGCCATA
>JBAUWG010000399.1:0-5356 GCA_049583675.1 Desulfobacterales bacterium
AATATCGATTCTGTTGATGCTCACTGGTAAGAATATTTTGCTGACTATCGAGGTTCTACGATGATGGTTGCCGCCATGTCATTTTTTAGATATTTTTTTGCGAAATTCGTTACGGTTTCTTTTGTAATTGAAGCATAATCTTTCAGTATCGACCGGCTCCATTGGAGCTGCCGGGGATGTATTTTTGAACCTGAAAGAACCGTATTGAGCCAGTAATTGTTTTTTTGAAGCATATCTCTTATATCGGTCAATATCGGTTTTTGAGCGCGGTTCAGTTCATCCTGTGTAACGCCGTCTCTTTCAATACGCGATACGATTTCTTTTACCTGCTTTACCATGACGCCGGATTGTTCGGGATCAACATAAACTCTCGCCTGAAATACGCCATATCCCGGATAAGCCCTGCTCGGCCGATCGAACGCATAGGTTGAATATGCCGCCCCTAATTTTTCCCGTATCTGCACTCTAAGCCTGTCGGAAACGATTTCAGCCAAGAGGGATAAACGGCGCGTTCGGCTGATATCCCATATGTCCTCCGTCGAATAGGCGACAACGATCATTCCCTTGGGGATTTTTGTCTGAACGGTTATGGTTCGCGACCGGCCGAAAGGAAATTTAAGTTGAGTTGACGCTTTTGGTTTATCGGATACGTGATGAAATGGGAGGTTTCCAAAATAATGCGCGGCTAATCGGGTGACCGCATTATCATCAAAATCACCGACCACAGAGACCTCAATGTCATTACTTTCCATTAACGGACCGATCCATGACCTGACATCTTCAAGAGTCAGTCTTTTAAATGTGTCATCCGCGGGAATACCGAACCGATGATCTCCCCCGGCAAGAAAACGTCTGCCAAAAAGAACCATTGCGCCGTCGATCGATCCGGAAAGCGCCTTGTATCTCTGGCTGAATCGTTTCAGTGACAAATCGTAAGCCTCTTTTTTAAACCCGGGATCGACCATGTGAGCATACAGAAGTTGAAACAGTAAAGGAATTTCATTGGAGACAGTTTCACCTTTGAATGAAAATCGATCTTCGCCGACGTCGAATGTGACGAAAGTATTTTTTCCGGCCAACGCCCGTTCAAGTTCATCTTTTTCAAGGGCGCCAAGACCGCTTTCGTTAATGACGCTTTCGGTCAACAATGCCAACCCCGGAAGGCTGGGAGGTTCAGCCGACCTGCCGCGACCGAAACTAATATTGATCAATACTTGATCGGCTGTAAAATCGGTTTTTTTGAGATTCAGCCGGACGCCGTTGTTAAAATCTACCTGAGTAATCCCTAAATCCTGAATCGTTTTTGACCGGATAATACGGGCTTTTGTCTTCGGTTCCGAAAGATACGGAAAAACCACCGTTTTCTCTTCGCCAGGTTTGGTCACGGCGACTCGCAAACTTTCTTGGTAGATGTCCAATATCTTTCTTTCCGGATTTTTGTTTAAAAAATTTGCATTACCGGTAACCAGCAACAGCCGGTGGCCGGGAGCCCAAATAGATTTAAAAGTTTCATTGACATCTTTTGCTGTTACATCATTGATAATAGGAGTATAAAGTTCTTTTTCCTGCCGGGGAGACATAAATACACGGTTGGTGTTCAGGCTCGAAATGATCTCGCGTGCCAAGGCTCTGCTGTCGCGTGTAGATGCCTTTTTGACCGCTTCGTCCAATTCGGAAACCAGATCTTTTTTGACCCTCGTCAGTTCCGTCGGCAAAAATCCGAATGTCAATGCTTGTCGCAAGATCTGTTCGATGACTGAAAAAGATTTTTCCCAATTTTTCGGATCGCAGTCTGCCGTGATGTCCGCATATTTGATTTGTTTTAGGAAAATTCCGGAGTTTATGGATGCCGATGTAAAGGGCGTGTCCGGCTTCATCAGCAATTTATCGAGCCGGTGCTTTACCATCCGGTTTGCAATATCTTCTATCAATTGCTTTTTTCGAAAGGCATATGAATCGGGCATCGGCAAAATCTTTTTCAAAATTTCAATGCTTACCGTCGTATTCCCGGATTCTTTCTCATAATGGTAAAAAGCCTTAATGCCCTTATGATTGATATCACCCAGATCAGGTTCTGTTTTCGGAGGCGCCCTCGGAGTGATCGTGGAAAATTGTTGTTCGATGAGCATTTTTGCCGAATTTGTGTCGAAATCTCCCACCAAAATCAGAATCATTTTTTCCGGGCGATACCAGGCATTATAAAACGATTTCAATTGCCTTTGGTCCGCCTTTTTCAGGACTTCTTCTCTGCCGATGGGAAGTCTTTTCGATATCCTGGCATCCGGAAATTCGAAATTGAGCTGATCGACATATGTTCGATAGGATGCAGAATCCCGAGTCCTTTTTTCAGCCAAGACAACCCGCCGTTCTTTTTCGACTTCAGCCGGTAAAATAAGCGCTCCTTGTGCAAAATCTTTCATCACCAGAAAGCCTTTTTCCAGGATTTCCTTGTCTCCCTTAGGTAATAGAATGTCATAAACCGTTTCGTTGAACCCGGTATGGGCATTTGCATCCGGGCCGAACTGCATGCCGGTATTCTGAAAAAATTTTACCAGTTCTGAGGGTTTAAAATGTGTTGAACCGTCAAACATCATATGTTCTAAGAAATGCGCCAATCCCTGCTGAGTGTCTGATTCATCCAAAGAGCCTGCCTGAATGAAAAGGTGCATGCTCACCCTGTTTCTGGGGTAGTGATTTTCCATCAAGACATACCGGAACCCGTTTGAAAGCCTTTTCACCGCAAGGGCGGGATCTTGATGAAGATCGCTGTTTTCAAACGGCCATTGACTATAAACGTGAATTCCCTCAAGAGCTTGTTTGCTTTTAGAAAGTTGTTTTACATAATCTGAAGCAGCGGCGCCAAAATTACCGAATGAGAAAAACAGTAAAAGAAAGACAATAAAAGAATTCAAAAAAAAGTGTTCCGAAATGCCCTTCAAATACTTTTTCAACATGACAATTCTCCACATTTATTAATGATCGATAATTATTTGTCTGGAAGCTTGCAGATGATTTCTACGGAATATAAAATAAACATCTGAATTGACAATACCGGCGGGATGTTTTTGTAAATCAAAGCATGATCTTCGCGCTGATTTTTACAACTCAATTTCCACAGCATAAAACAGCTTAAAAGTCTTCTTGTCTGCCGATGCCCTGTTGCGGATGAAGCCAGGAGCCAAAAGTTCTCCCGAACGACGGGGTTAAAGCAAACAGATCTTATATGCGTTGTCGCCGGTTGCCAAAATACAACGTGACGTTAATATCAAAAATCATTAAGATCTTATTCCACGATGCTTTGCTGCCTCGATGCAACCGGGACGGCGCTGTCTTCGATATGTGGTCGGCCGTGAAACAAATACCCCCTTCTCGGGGAAATCTGCCTGCCCTGTGGTCTAAAATTCCACTATGCGAACTCAATGTTCAGGATTCCACAGAGCGGGCCAATTTCACCGGCGGGCAACTTTGACTTTCGCTCAATTGAGATTGAAGGTTACTTCTTTACGTAAAGACCGCGTGACTTGGTTTGTATTTTGCCTTTTTTTGTGAGCTTATAAAGCGCATTGCTGAGCTGCCTGGCATTTAATTTTGTTTTTTCTTTAAGCTGAGCGACCGTTACGCCTTTTTTGGTTCGTTTGATGATATCAAATACGGAATCCAGCATTGTTTCTTGTTGAGCGGGTGCGGCTTTCTTTGCAGCGGTTTTCTTTGCAGCGGCTTTCTTTGCGACAGTTTTCTTCACAGCGGTCTTTTTTGCAGCAGTCTTCTTTGCGGGCGCTGTTTTTGTGGGGGCTTTAAAATTGTCGACATCCTGGATAATCTTTTCTACTTTTTTAGAGATCGTATCAAGCGACTTGGACAAAGTCTTCAATTGAGTGCTGATCTTCTTCATTTAGTTTCCCTCCTTGATTGATGTGATTTGACGAAGTTCTTAATACTTTTAAAATTTCTATCCGTATATTTTAGAAAAGTCAACAAAATCTATAGAAAAAATTTAAAAAAACGTTTCAGGTATTGACAAGCATGTGCACCTTATGAAAGATAAAGTTTCTTGATCACTATACCAGTATGTATAAATGACTATGTGTAAATAAGATGAATCGACGAATAATATATGAAAAAGAACTTAACCCTTCCCAACTGGAAGCCGTCAACTTTAATCAAGGTCCTCTTCTTGTTATCGCCGGGGCCGGAAGCGGCAAGACCAGAACGCTGACCTATCGCGTTGCGCGTCTTGTGGATGAAGGGGCTCCGCCGGGATCTGTACTTCTATTGACATTTACCCGGAAGGCCGCCCAGGAAATGCTGAAAAGAGCCACGCGGTTGCTCGACAATAGATGTCAAAATGTTGCCGGCGGCACATTTCATTCTTTCGCGTATGGGATTTTGCGAAAATATGCTTTTAAAGTGGGATTTGAGAATGGGTTTTCAATTATTGATCGTTCGGATGCAGAAGATCTTGTCGGTATGCTGAGAAAGGAAATAATGGGCATATCAGGACATGAATCTCTACCCAAAAAACAGACCTTGACAAATATCATCAGCAGGGCGGCCAACAAAAATCTGTCCGTTGAGGATATCGTAGAAAATGATTATCCTCATTTTTTACGTCACATGGAAGCGATTCGCGCCCTCTCAAAAGCATATCAAAAACAAAAAGTCGAACATCATTTCATGGACTACGATGATCTTTTGAAGTTTTTGAAAATTCTCTTAAAAGAACACCCGGATGTCCGTGATAAAAGCAGTGCTGCCTATCAGTATTTGATGGTTGACGAATATCAGGACACCAATAAGATTCAGGCGGAAATAGTATATCTCCTTGCCGGCATGCATCAAAATATTATGGTGGTCGGAGATGATTCTCAAAGCATCTATGCATTTCGTGGCGCGAATTTTGAAAATATCATGCGATTTCCCGAAATATTCTCAGGAACCCGGATCATTCGACTGGAAGAAAACTATCGAAGTACAGAACCCATTTTGAAACTCACTAATGTGATCATTAATCGGGCAACCCGGAAATATTCAAAAATTCTTTTTACGCAAAGATCCGGGGGGACATTGCCGCTACTGATAAAAGCGCAGAGTGAAAACAATCAGTCGCGATTTGTGATTGAAACAATACGTAGTCTCTATCGCAGCGGTGTGCCTTTGAATCAAATCGCCGTGCTTTTTCGCGCAAGTTTTCATTCTTTTGATCTCGAAATCGAACTGAGTCGAGAAGGGATTCCTTTTATCAAAGTGGGTGGGTTCAAATTTATCGAATCCGCACATATTAAAGATGTCCTGGCCCATCTTAAAGTGATATTCAATCCATATGACCGGATCAGTTGGTACAGAATACTTCTTCGTC
>JBAUWG010000400.1:0-2974 GCA_049583675.1 Desulfobacterales bacterium
TTTCTGCCTTGATCGCGTTATCTTTTTTTGGGTCATACATGTACAGCCAGGTTCTAATCATTATGAAGGGAGCATTTTCTTTGCCGACAATGAATGATCTGAATATAACTGAGTTCATGAAATATGCGCAGGATCTTATCAGCCGCTTTATTATACTGCTCTCTCCGATTTTTGCCGCCATTTTTATTACTGCGATCCTGTCGAATATCCTGCAGGTCGGATTTATCATGTCCGGAGAGTCGCTGATGCCCAAGTTTTCAAAAATAGATCCCATCAAGGGCTTTGGAAGAATGTTTTCCAAACAGGCGTTGATGGAATTGTTTAAATCCCTGTTAAAACTAACTATCGTGGGAAGCGTCGCGTTCTTGACGGTGAAAGGCGAGATGAAGAATTTTTCTCTTTTGGGAGATATGGAAACGAACTCGATCTTTATTTATATCCTTAATATTTTTTTCAAAATATTTATCCGATGTTCGATGGCAATGATTGTTCTGGTGGTTATCGATTATATTTTCCAAAAATGGGAATTTGAAAACCGTATCAAGATGACCAAACAAGAAGTAAAGGATGAGTTCAAAAAATCGGAAGGTGATCCCTTGATAAAATCAAGAATCAGAAGCATTCAGATGGAAATGGCCAGAAAGCGAATGATGCAGGCGGTCCCTGATGCGGATGTGGTGATTACCAACCCGACACATCTTGCCGTTGCTTTGAAATATGACAGTTTGACCATGAATGCGCCGAAAGTACTTGCAAAAGGACCCGGAAAAATCGCAGAAAGGATTCGAGAAATGGCTTCTGAACATGACATCCCGATTGTGGAGAACAAGGAATTGGCCCGGAATTTGTATGCAACAGTAGAGGTCGGTCAGGAGATACCGGCGGCACTTTATCAGTCGGTTGCCGAAATTTTGGCGTATATATACCGGCTGAAGTCAAATTATAAGGGTTAGGGAAATATCAATGGAACAAGTTGCAACACCCAAAGCGGATTTAACATCATTTAGCGAGATCATGACCGTCGTCGGCGTGGTCACCATCCTCGTTGTGATGATCATACCATTGCCGTCGGTGCTTCTGGATTTTCTTCTGGCACTGAACATCACACTGGCCATCACGATTCTTTTGATTGCGATGTATACGCTCAAACCATTGGATTTCTTTATATTTCCACCGCTGCTCCTTGTGACGACGCTTTTCAGGTTGTCTTTGAATGTTGCATCGACCCGATTGATCCTGTTACACGGCAGCGAAGGCCCTCTGGCTGCCGGAAAAGTCATTAAATCCTTTGGCAGTTTTGTGGTCGGCGGCAACTACGTCGTCGGCATGATCGTTTTCGTGATCCTGGTTATTGTCAATTTCGTCGTTATTACAAAAGGCGCCACCAGAATTGCTGAAGTTGCCGCGCGATTTACACTTGATGGAATGCCCGGAAAGCAGATGAGTATCGATGCCGACCTCAACGCGGGTTTGATCGACGAAAACGAGGCGAAACAGCGCAGGATTACCATTGCCAGGGAATCCGAATTCCACGGATCAATGGATGGTGCGGCAAAATTTGTCAGAGGGGATGCCATCGCGGGAATCATCATTACCGTCATCAACATATTAGGCGGATTTGTTATCGGCGTCTTTCAACAGCACATGTCGATTATCGATGCCGCTCAGAACTATACGCTTTTGACCGTGGGAGATGGTCTGGTATCGCAGATCCCGGCGCTCACCATATCGACGGCTGCCGGCATCGTCGTCAGCAGGGCGGCTTCAGAGGGGACTCTGGGAAAGGATCTCGGCAAACAATTTTCTGAATATCCGAAAGCCATCTATCTGGCCGCGTTGACCGTATTTTTTTTCGGTCTCATTCCGGGATTGCCGCATATCCCCTTTATCTTGATCTCGTTGGTTATCGGAACAAGCGTTTTTATTTTTGGGAAAAGAAAAGAGGAATTGGAAGAAAGAAAGATCGAAGTCAAAAAGAAAGAAGCCGTCGATGAGGGACCGGAGCCGGTCGAGCATTTACTGGTTGTCGATCCTCTGGAGCTGGAAGTAGGGTATGGCCTTATACCCCTGGTGGACAGGGATCAGGGCGGAAAGTTCCTTGATCGAGTTCGGTCTATAAGACGCCAGTTCGCCATGGAAATGGGGATGGTTATTCCACCGATTCATATCAGGGATAATTTGCAACTGGGTTCATCTGAATATCAGATTGTTCTCAAAGGCGTAAAAATTGCCGGCGCCGAGTTGATGGTCAATCATTATTTGGCCATGAATCCGGGAGATGCCACCAGGAAGATTGAAGGCATAAAGACAAAGGAGCCCGCTTTTGATATACCGGCCATCTGGATACCTGAAAGCAAAAAGGAAGAGGCCAAACTCTCAGGTTATACTGTTGTTGACGACGCAACGATAATGGCAACTCATTTGACGGAGGTCCTTAGAAAACATTCTTCCGAACTTTTGGGAAGACAGGAAGTGCAGCACTTGCTGGACAACCTGAAAAAAACGTATCCAAAGGCGGTAGAAGAGCTTGTCCCGAATCTTCTCACTTTGGGGGCGGTCCAAAAAGTGTTGCAAAATCTTTTAGATGAAAGGATATCGATCAGGGATTTATTGACGATCGTTGAAACATTGGCCGACTGCGCCGTATTGACCAAGGATACCGATCTGTTGACGGAATATGTGAGAAACAAGCTGTCCAGGTCCTTTATTAGTCCCCACATCGGAGAAGACGGCTATTTAAAGCTCATAACGATGTCTCAGGATGTTGAAGACATCCTTATGAAAGGGATACAAAAAACAGAGCACGGATCCTATCTTTCCGTTAACCCGGGAATTGCAGATTCAATTATTACTTCTATCAAGAAAGAGGCGGAAAAAGCGATGTCCAAAAATATTCAGCCGATTCTTTTAACCTCCCCTTTAATTAGAAGGCATCTTAGAAAAATGGTTGAATATTTTGTGCCTTCTCTAATGG
>JBAUWG010000401.1:0-3036 GCA_049583675.1 Desulfobacterales bacterium
TGCCCTCTGGTCCTTGCTATTCCCCCAGCAGCATTGCTTCCTGTTTCCCCTTTTCCTCATCGACAAAATAGAAAAGGGCCGCTCCGATGATAAAGAGAAGAATAATGGATCCGATCCCCCACCGGGATGCCAGGCGGGTGACGTGAACCATCTGTTCGGGCGTTGGGGACGGCGGCATTAAGACATGCCTTGCAAATAGACCGGAAAAAGCGACCAAAACCGGTCCCAGGATTGTCGCGAACTTGCCCAGCATATTATAAAACCCATAAAATTCCGCAGTCCGGTTTTTAGGTATCAATCTCGAATAAAAGGATCGACTCAAGGCTTGAATGCCCCCCTGCACCAGGCCGATGAGGACGGCTAAGATGTAGAATTCACGGGGCTGGGTCATCGTCGTTCCCAATAGGGTAACAAACACATACATGCCGATGGCAATGTAAATCAATTTTCGGGGGCTCCATATTTGTCCGAGTTTTCCGAATAACAGGGCACAGGGAAATCCGACAAATTGTGTAATCAAAAGCGCAATGATCAGATCATTTGGGCCAAATCCAATGGACATGCCGTAATCAACCGCCATTCGGATAATGGTATCCACCCCGTCGATGTAAAACCAATACGCCATCAAGAAGAGAAAGACGGTTTTCAAACTGCGGATTTTTTTGAAGGTCCCGGCGAACTGTTTGAACCCGATGATGATAAAGCCTTCGCCGCCGGAAGGAGATGCCCCTGTTTGAGCTTCGGGCATCCAAACGATCGTGAAAATGGTAAAAAAGCCCCACCACAGGGCAACGGTGACAAAGGCATATCGTACGGCCGTTCCGGCATCGGGCAATCCGAATTTTTCCGGCATGAGGGTCATGAGGACGTTTACCAGGAATAAAAGGCCGCCGCCAAGATACCCCATTGAATACCCCAGGCCGGACACATAATCAATTTCATTTTCATCTGCGACACTCGGCAGCAGCGAATCATAAAATATGTTGGCGCCGGAAAAACCGATGATCCCCATGACATAAACGAAAATTGCCCATCCCCAGTTGCCTTTTTGGATCAAAAACAAAGCAGCTGTCATTAAAACACCAAGGTAGGCAAAACCAGTGAGAAATTTCTTTCTTGCCGAACCGCTGTCTGCAACGGCGCCCAGCACCGGTGCCATGACGGCAACCAATATACCGGCGGCGGCGTTTCCGAATCCGAGGCGGGCGGTGCTCATATTGACGTTGACGCCGTAACTCCAGTATTCTTTAAAAAAGACAGGGAAAAATCCCGCCATCACCGTTGTGGCAAAGGCGGAATTTGCCCAGTCATACATGGCCCATCCCCAAATGGCCCTCTGCTTTTGACTCATCCACGAACTGGTTTTCATTTGTGTGATCTTTCAATAAAAAATAAATTGGGAGGTTTCACTTAATTGGAATGATGGAATGATGGAATACTGGAATAATGGGCTCTGGAAAAATGCAAAGTTTTAAAAATTGAAAAATTTTATTGATGATAACATCAAAAATCGATCATATCCTTTTTAAACCAACCTTCCAATATTCCAGCATTCCATTATTCCATTGGGTGAAAATTAATTTACAGGTTCTCAATAACTTACATGCAAAATTCAGATCTTACTTGACTTTCTTAAGTTTTTCCAACAGATTCCTGGCGTTTTTGATGTTCTTTTTTGCCTTATCATGCATTGGATCGAGTTTCAGCGTTATTTCCCACTCGTTTATGGCACCTTGAAGTTCTTCGTTCAGAAAATGTTTGACGCCTCGAATGTAGTGCGCTTCTGCTTCTTTATTCATGGACAGTTTAAGGGCGGTCTTTATTTTTTTGGTGCAAATATCTTCCGGGTCCGCCCCATTCAATGCTTTTAATACCTCGGGATATTTCTTTCGGATGAGCAGTCTGCTTGCCAGGCGGCAATGGGCAATGCTGATAATTTTTTGGGCGGCCTTATTGGATCTGTCATAGCTCAAAATTTTTTCTGAAAGCGCAATCGATGCGTCGTATTTCTTTTTTTTCAAAAGGCGATCGGCATTCAGCAGTTCTTTTTGGATGGCATTTTGAACCGCCGCATCAACGCCTTCATATCCGGGCGAGATTTTTTTAAACGTATCGACGGCTTCAAAATATTTTTTATTTTGGGTCATTTCCATTCCGATTTGATAGTATGCTTTATTTTTCGAATCAATGGCCGCCTGGTTTGAATGATCGATTCTCAAAATTTTGTCTGAAACATGAATCGCCGCCTGGTATTTTTTTTTCTCGAGAAGATGCTTTGTCGAATTAATTTCTTGATGGATGTCGATTTTCTCGGGGGTGATTTCCCGGGGCAGAATCGGGAGCATCAGCGTCTTTCCCGGCTCGGGTTTCGATCCGGATGCAAGGGTGTTAAAATAGGCGATTAGAAAATCAAGATCAGGATCTTTGTAGAATTTTTCGGAAATCCCTTTCAAAGAATCATTTTTTCCGGGAACGTAAGAGACATATGATTTGGGAATAAGTCTGTTTTTCAGATAATCAAGCGCCGGTTTAAAATCCGGATCGTATCTTAATGCCGTTAAAAATTGGTTCCGTGCATCTTCGAATCTATTTTGCAGGTAAAATCCCTTTCCTTTTTGGAAAGACAAATTGGATTTGGTGTCAATGGTTGTTTTCAAACGAGATAATTTTTCGGCAATTTGTTCGTCTTTTGGGCTCAATGTGCCGGCAATCTTCAAATAAAACATCGCGCGTTGCAAGTCATCGACATTTTCATATGCCGTTGCCTGTTTCAGGAAATAAGCGGTCTTAAAAAACACGTGGTTTTCAATGACGGTTTTGGAGGACTTTTTCGGCATCTTGTCGATTTTCTGAAAAACAGAAACATCATTTTTAAACTGTTCAATGCCATCATCTCCGTATATGACGGCGCGGTTGATTTTATATTTGTCGATAAAAAAGGGATTCGGTTCCCGTCCGAGGGTGAATGCCCCCCGGTAGCCGTGCTTTTTTAAAATGGCAATGACCAGATTGTTGGTTTCGCCATAGGGGTATGCC
>JBAUWG010000402.1:0-2408 GCA_049583675.1 Desulfobacterales bacterium
GTGGGAATGGCCTATGTTATGGAATATTTTAGGAAAAAAAGAGAAAACCGTTGAATTTCACCACGGAGTCACAGAGAAAGACAATGTTGTTCTTTTCCGGCTACGCCGGAAACAAAATAGGTTTTAACTCTGCGATCTCTGCGAGCTCGAGCGAAGCGGGCGGTGAATATATTTTATAGTATCATGCTGAGTATTTGGGATATTTATTAAGGAGTGATGTTTAATTGAAACAAATAATCCTCGGTACTGCGGGCCACATTGACCATGGGAAGACGGCGCTGATCAAGGCTTTGACCGGCATCAACACGGACCGGCTCAAGGAGGAAAAGCGTCGCGGGATTACCATTGAGCTTGGATTCGCCTTTCTGGATCTTCCCGGCGGCCAGCGGCTGGGGATTGTCGATGTGCCGGGCCATGAAAAATTCGTCAAAAACATGGTGGCCGGCGCCACGGGCATCGATATCGTTGCCATGGTGATCGCCGCGGACGAAGGGGTCATGCCCCAGACCCGGGAACATATGGAAATCTGCTCTTTGTTGGATGTCCGGCACGGGCTGGTTGTTTTGACCAAAACCGATCTTGTGGATGAAGAATGGCTGGAGCTGGTTATGGAAGATGTCCGGGATTTTGTCAGGGGAACATTTTTAGAAGGCGCTCCCATTGTACCGGTTTCTTCGGTCACCGGCGCCGGCATACCGGAATTCATCAAAACCTTAGACGAATTGAGCGCCAAGCTGCCCGGCCGGCCGCCCTCGAGCCTGTTCCGGCTGCCGGTGGACCGTGTTTTTACCATGAAGGGCTTCGGCACCGTGATCACCGGCACGTTGATTTCGGGTCAGGTTCAGGTGGGCGATATGGTGATGCTGTATCCTTCGGGAATCTCCTCCAAGGTCCGGGGCCTCCAGGTCCATAACCAAAGCGTTACCAAAGCCGAAGCCGGTATGAGAACCGCCATCAATTTCCAGGGGCTCGAGAAGGCGGTTGTCAATCGCGGCGATGTGTTGTCGAATCCCGGCGCGTTGAAGCCGAGTTATATGATCGACGTATCCATGAATTATTTGAGCAGCAACAAGAAGCCGCTTAAAAATCGTACGCGGGCGAGATTTCATACCGGAGCCAGCGAGGTTCTCGGGATTGTCGTTCTCATCGACAGGGAGGAACTGTTGCCCGGCGAAACGGCCCTTGCCCAGATACGGCTCGATTCGCCGGTGACGGTCATAAAAGACGACCATTTTGTGGTCCGGAGCTATTCTCCGGTGAGAACCATCGGCGGTGGATATGTTCTCAATCCCATTCCCCAAAAGCACAAGCGGTTCAGATCCGATGTCATCGAAGGCCTAGAAGGGTTGATAACTTATGAACCCGAAGAGATCATCTCCTATCATGTACGAGAATCCGGGTACCAGGGCCTTGCCTATGCCGATCTTAAAATAATGACCAGCCTGCATGAAAAACAGCTCCAGCAAATTATTCAGAACCTCTTGTCAAAGCGGACCATCATTCTGGCGGACAGAGAAAACCAGACCTACATTCACAGCAAAAGCTTTGATACATTCAAATCGGAAACCTCCGAATATTTAAGTGGTTTTCATAGCGCCAATCCCTTGAAAACCGGGATGTCAAAAGAAGAGCTGAAATCCAAGTTTCCGGGCGTGCTAAGTTCAAGGCTCTTTAATCTGATGTTGAATCAGATGATCAAAGACAATGCGGTCGTGAGTGAGGACAACTCGGTTCGACTGGCATCACATAAAGTTTCGCTGGGTGTGGATCAGGCGGATATCAGAGATAAGGTGATGAATGCCTACCGTGAAAACGGGCTGACCCCGCCATATCTTAAAGAGCTCAAACAAACCTTTAAGATCGAAGAATCCCTGGCCAAAGATGTTATCGCGCTTCTCATGGACCAGGGATTGATTGTAAAAGCCAAAGAGGATCTTTATTTTTATGCGGACGCCGTCAAGAATTTGCAGCAGAAATTGGTTGAGTTCTTAAAAAACCATGGAGAAATTTCAACGCCGCAGTTCAAAGAAATGACCGGAGTCTCCCGAAAGTATCTGATCCCGTTGATCGAATATTTTGACGCTCAGAATGTTACCATCCGTATCGGGGATATACGTAAACTCCGAAACAGATAACTATATTGAGCGTTTCGAATTTTAAAAGGGGATAAAGTATATTTTTTTCAAATGAATTATCTTAAATTATAGTTTTAAAATTTAAAACCCCTTGGGATTGCCGATCTTACCGCATCTACTGCGTCAGATGACGTCCCGCATTGCTGACTATAGCGGAACGACATCTTCCTTGTATCTGCAGCAACCTCGACAATCGCTCTATATAGGTTAAACTTAATTGTAACTTTCTATCCAGATCAGGGAGGGATGATAACATGCCGGAAATTGATCTTA
>JBAUWG010000403.1:0-16513 GCA_049583675.1 Desulfobacterales bacterium
TCGCGCCGCTTTGAGGCTGATTTGCAAATCCGGTTCCGTAACGGCTTCGGCGACCTCTTTAAATTGAAAAACCTCTATTTCACCGGTGGATTCATTGTATTGAACTTCGATATCGACATTGGCACCGAATTTTTTTCTCGCGGCAGATCCCAATGCTTCTTCAAGGGCCTTGATCAGAATCTCACGATTAATGCCTTTATCTCGACTGACCTGTTCAACAACGCGTTTGATATCCGTGATAAGCATCCATTTTCTCCATTATTGTTTATTTTCGATCATAAACCGGGTGCACCATTATCAATGAGAACCGTCCGAGAGACGCGCCGCCTGGATATCATGATACGGGATCGTCACTGTTCGGTCTCCGGTTGATATGCTGACCATATCTTCGGATATGCCCAACAAAATACCCTTGATTTTCTTTTTGCCGTCGACAGGAGAAGCGGTTCTAATAAAGATCCGGTTCCCTTTGAATCGATCAAAGTCATGCTTATTCCCTAACGGCCGATTCGGCCCCGGCGATGACACTTCCAGGTTATAGGGGCCCGCGTCTTCCAGAAAAACATCCAGCAGATCACTGGACTGGCGACTGATGTTGGTGCAATCGTCCAGGGTCACGCCGCCGGGCCTGTCGATATAAAGACGGAGAATTCTTCCCCCGGCCTCACGTTGACACTCGATATGAACCAGTTCTATTCCCTCTGCCCTGCAGAGCGGATCCAAGATATCTTTTGTCCGGGCAATCATTTTTTTCATATTATCCGGCGACCAGGTATTTTGTTCCCGGTGTTTGACGTTTGATCTATCGCCCTTTTGTCCAATTTTTGTTTTCAACGGTCTTCCAGCGATCTTTGCCAAAAAAAAAACAAAAACGGGCTGTCGCCCGTTTCTTTTTCTCATACAGGTAGATCTTTATGGTGGATTGAAAAACTTTACCTGTTCATTTAATGACCCATGAGAGAAAAATTAAATCCAAATCACACCCACATTCCCAAAATCTGCGCTCGGTAGCGAAACCTTGGCAAACAGCTTCAACGGTCCCGCAACCCATTGAAAGGCGACCTTTTAATGGAGCGGGCAACGAGATTTGAACTCGCGACTCCAAGCTTGGGAAGCTTGTACTCTACCACTGAGTTATGCCCGCTCATTAAAGAAAATAAATTATTACAAATGATTTGCATTGTCAATAGATTTCAATAATAAATTTAAGGGCAAAGGGGTAGGGCTCAGGCTAAAAGATCTTTGATTTTTTGAAGTTCTGAGGCAATTTCTTGAAGGAGGTCGGCAGGGGGTGTCTCCTGCTCCGAGGGAGATTGCGCTTTTAAATATTGTTTGGCGCCTTGAATGGTGAATTTTTTTTCATATAAGAGATGTTTGATCCACAGAATCAGTTCCACATCCTTTTTTCGGTACAATCTCTGGCCCGAAGGGGTTCGTTTGGGATTTATTTTTTTAAATTCAGCTTCCCAGAACCTTAAAACATATGCCGGTACGCCGACAATTGAACTGACTTCTCCGACCTTGAAATATAACTTATCCGGCAATTCTTTTTGACAAAACGGTTCGTTTTCCATTTTATGCGTCAACAGCGATTATATGGCCGGCAAGGTTGCATCAAAGGTTTTCATGAGCCGGGCCGTAATGTTTTTATGGATATCATTGATTCGGTTATCTTCCAAGGTTTCTTTTGAAGACCGGTACGTCACTCTCAAAGAAACGCTCTTTTTCCCCTTTGGAATCGGATCTCCTTCAAAAACGTCAAACAGATGCAGATTTTCCACCAGTTCTTCCTGGGACAATTCAACGCCTCGAATAATTTTATACGTTTCAATATCATTGTCAATAATAAGCGTGATATCTCTCGATGTTGACGGGAATTTTGGAATGGGACGGGCGGATTTCGTGTCCGGAATGAATTGAATCAGCTGATCGAGATTGAGCTCGAAGATAAATGCCGTTTGCTTCAAATCGTAATTGCGAATGACATTGGGCTCGACCTCCCCCACGAGGCCGATGGGTTCATTTTCATATATCACCCGCGCCGTATGTCCCGGTTTTGTATAAAAGCACGATTCCTCCGGCATTCGGGTAAACGCGGCATTGACGATACCGATATTTCTTAACAGTTCTTCGACAATGCCTTTGATATCATAAAAATCACATGAAATCTCCTTTGAAAACCAGGTCGATTCGACTCTATTTCCGGTCCAAAGCCCGGCAAGCATCTCAATCTCGTCCGGCTGGATGTCCGTTTTGCCGGGATGAAAGAAAGTATGACCGATTTCAAATATTTTGAGATCTTTGTTTTGCTGGGACAGATTATATTGCATCGTTTGAAGAAGGCCCGGGATAAGAGAGGTGCGCATCACCGCCTGATCTTCGGAAATGGGGTTGAGAATATGTACCAGCTTTCTCTTGGGATCATCCGCCGGGAGTTCAAGATGATCACAGGATTGGCCGCTGACAAAGCTGTAATTGATGGCTTCACTGAACCCCAGCCCGGTCATCATGGTTTTTATCCGGTATCTTGAATCGATCTTTTTGTCCGGGTGCCGGGCATCGGCCGGAATCAGCGGATACGTCGTTTCGATATTGTTGTAACCGAACAGGCGGGCGATTTCTTCCGTAATATCTTCAAATCTTGTGATATCGACCCTGAAGGTCGGCGGCGTCACTCGAAATCGGTCAGGGTCTATTTTTTCAACCTCAAACTCGATGGAATCCAAATAGTTTTCGATGGCCCTATCATCCAGGTGGGTGCCCAGATGCTGATTCAGGCGCTTAATGCTCACCTCGACGGTCTTTTCGGAAAAAGGGGAGGGGTATTCATCGATGATGCCTTGAACGCATTTGCCGCCCCCGATGTCGACAATCAGCTGCATGGCTCGTTTAAGTGCCGTGACAGTGCCGCCGGGGTCCACCCCGCGTTCGAATCGGTGAGATGCATCCGTGTTCAATCCTGTTTTTTTGGACGTTTTTCGGATACAGACCGGATCGAAATAGGCGCTTTCAAGGAGAATGTTCGTTGTGGCGTCTTCAATTTCCGAATTGAGCCCGCCCATGACCCCCGCAAGCGCCACCGGTTTTTCCCCGTCGCAGATCATCAGCATTTCCGGATCAAGGCGCCGTTCCTTCCCGTCCAGGGTGGCAAACGTTTCGTTTTCCCGGGCCGTTCGGACCACGATCCGATTTCCAGTGAGGCGATCGAAGTCAAAGGCATGAAGGGGTTGCCCGGTCTCCATCATCACGAAGTTGGTGATATCCACGATATTGTTGATCGGTTTTAGACCCACTGAAACCAGGCGGTCCTGAAGCCAGAATGGAGATGGCCTGACAGCGATGTCGAATACAAGACCGGCGGCATATCTCGGGCAAAGGACGGTGTCCAGCAGGGTGACGGAAGTGTGATCGGCGATGTCGTCCATGGATTCCGGCAGAGAAATTTCAGGGTATCTCACTTTTTTGCCGGAGAGCGCCGCAACTTCACGGGCGATTCCGGTAATGCTGAGGCAGTCCGGCCGGTTGGGCGTCAGGTCGATTTCCAGTACCGGGTCTGAAAACCCCAGCGCCTTGTTCAGCGAATCGCCTTCTGACAGGCCACGGTCCAGTTCCATAATCCCGAGGCCGTCGCCGCCGAGTCCCAGCTCGAGTTCGCTGCAGAGCATTCCTTCCGAAGTCCTTCCGCGAATGGTGCTTTTTTCAAGCATGATGCCCTTTGGGAATACAGTCCCCGGAAGGGCGCATGGCGCCAGCATGTCTGTCTTGACATTCGGCGCGCCGCACACCACCGAAATGATACTGTTGCCGATATTTACATCGCAAAGTTTTAATGTGTCGGCGTTGGGGTGGGCCGTGACATTGACGATTCGGCCCACGCGAACGGTGTTTAAATATTCGTACCGGTCCGAAATCGCTTCGACCTCCAGTCCGGCCATGGTCAGGGCGTCTGCCAATTCATTGATGTTCAGGTCCAGACCGACATATGCCTGCAACCAGCTTAAACTGACCTTCATTTTAAAACTGCCTTAGAAATCTTAGATCGTTTTCAAAATACTTTCGGATGTCGTCAACTCCGTATTTCAGCATGGCAATCCGTTCCACCCCCATCCCGAAAGCAAATCCGGAGTAGCGGGCGGTATCATATCCAACATTTTCAAAAACCGCAGGGTGAACCATCCCCGAACCCAGCACTTCCAGCCAGCCGGTGTTTGAACATACCCTGCATCCCGCGCCTTTGCAGATCACGCAACGGATGTCGACTTCGGCGCTCGGTTCGGTAAAAGGGAAATAACTGGGCCGGAACCTTAAACCGGTTTCCGCGTCAAACATCTGATGGACAAATGTGGTTAATATACCTTTTAGATCCCCGAATGATATATTTTTGTCGACCAGAAGCCCCTCAACCTGGTGGAACATAGGGGTATGGGTCAGGTCGGAGTCACATCGATAGACTTTGCCCGGAGCGATGATTCTCACCGGAGGACGCTGTTTTTCCATTATTCTGGGTTGGGTCGGCGAGGTGTGGGTTCTTAAAACAATGGTGTTGGAAATATAAAACGTATCCTGCATATCCCTCGCAGGATGGTTTTGGGGAATATTCAGCGCTTCAAAATTATAATAATCGGTTTCAACCTCAGGCCCTTCGGCAACGTCAAAGCCCATCCGGGTAAAAATGTCACAGATTTTTTGGCTGATCTGGGTAATCGGATGCAAAGATCCTCTCGACGTCACTCTTCCGGGAAGAGACACATCGATCCGGTCGTCGACTTCCCGGGATGATGCTTCAAAATGCATCAAGGCGTCTTTAAATAATGAATCCAGATATATTTTTGTTTCGTTGGCCTTTTTTCCCGCTTCAGGCCTGATTTCCGGGGGTAGGTTGGAAATGTTTCTTAAAAATTGGGTGACGGCTCCCTTTCGACCCAGATATTTGATCGAAATCGTTTTAACATCTTCTGCATCGCCGGCCGATTCGAGTTCTTTCAGCGCTTCTTGTTGAAGCTGTTCTATGGTTTTTTCCAATTTGGGTTCTATGCGTATTGAATTATATTTGCTGCGATACCAGACCGGCAATTTGACGAAAACCCGATGGGTCGGATATCGCTAATTCAGCCAAAACTTTTCGGTCCAACTCAACACCGGCAAGCTTCAACCCGTGAATGAATTTGCTGTAGGAAAGATTATTCATGCGTGCCGCAGCGTTAATTCTGGCAATCCAGAGTTTTCTGTAGTCACGCTTGCGCGCCCTGCGATCCCGATAGGCATACATCAGTGCTTTGTCGACGGAATCCGCAGCCGTACGAAATAATTTGCTTCGGCCGCCACGATATCCTTTGGCCAATTTTAAAACTTTTTTCCTGCGTCTTCTTGCTTTGTACCCTCTTTTGATTCGCATACCAATTCTCCTATACTTCTATCAAAACCCTTCATCCGTTCGGAAGCAGCAGCTTAAGTGCTTTCATGTTGGTTTTATCGATGATTTGACTTTGCCTCAAACCCCGTTTTCGTTTGGTGGTTTTTTTGGTTAAAATATGATTTGCATGTGATTTTGAAAAAACGTATTTCCCTGAACCTGTTCTTTTAAAGCGCTTTGCGGCGGCTCTATTTGTTTTTATTTTCGGCATTTTTAGTCCTTTCCGGCATTTAAAACATCGATGGCGTGAACCATTTCAGATTCCAGCCCACGCCATCTTTGTCAAAATAATTAACAAATGATCGTTTAACAAAAAAAAAGACCGTATCCCGCGAATCCGTCAACCCATCGCCGACGATCGTCTCATATGAATTCAATTTTGGGGTATCAGGGCGTCGTTATTTTGATAATGGTTTCGGCGCCAGGACCATAATCATTGTTCGGCCTTCAAATTTGGGAGGCTGTTCGACGAGCGCAACATCTTCGGTTTCTTGAATAATCTTTGCCAGCAACTCCTTGCCCAGATCCGTGAGTGTAATTTCTCGTCCTCTGAACATGACGGTGACTTTGACTTTGTCCTTTCTGGCGATGAACTTATTGATGTGGCCGATCTTTGTCTTCAAATCATGTTCGCTGGTTTTTGGGCGAACCTTTATTTCTTTGAGTTGAAATGTGGTTTGTTTCTTCTTTGCCTCTTGTTTTTTCTTGGTCCGTTCATAATTGAACCGACCGTAATCCATTATTTTACAAACAGGGGGACTTGCATTCGGAGAAATTTCCACCAAGTCAAGGCCAAAATCATTTGCAACGGCAATCGCTTTATAGGTCGGGATCACGCCGATCTGGTTTCCCTCAGGGTCTATCACCCTGACCTCTTTTGCCCTTATATTTCGATTGATATTTATTTTGTCTGATCTACTTACCCTATCTGTACGTTTCGAATTAGCTATACCCTCACCTCCTGAGCTAAAGATTTTTCCCAATCACGAAAACACACTTTCATGTCCGTCAGGTGATTCTTGCCACACAAACCGCGAGTTTTGCACCCGGCTGCAAGTTTAACATTGAAAGCTCTGACGCGCTCCAAACCTTAAAATGAGACTTGAAATATAGAATAATATTAATAAATGCAAGAAAAAAATGCAAGAAAATAAAACTGGTTTACTGTTGAATGGTATATTCGGCCAACAGACTATTTTGCCAGTAGGAATTTTCGGGATTATTGAAAAACAGCTTAAAGAGTTTCAGACTTTCTTCCCTCAGGATATGCGGCACGATGGTGATTCGATTGTTTTTGTACAGCGGCGTCATTTTTGACAAATCACCGCGTGTCCCGCCGCCCATGACGTCTTCGTAAGCATAAGCCACTTCACTGATTCCGGTGAGCATCATTGCCCCCAGGCACATCAAACAGGGTTCCATGGTCGTAAAAAGAATAATTTTTTTGCTGTTTGCAGCTATTTTCATATCTGCTAATCGTTTTAAGGCTATCATTTCGGCATGTTCGATTTCGTTTGGAAACTGTCCCGAAGTGCCTTTTCTGGCGCCTGTCGCCAGAATGCGGTTTCGATGGACCAAGACGCAACCCACCGGAAATTCTCCGGCATCCAACGCGATTTGGGCCTGTTTAAGCGCCTCTTTCATGAAATGTTCGTAGTCCATGTTTCTATCCAAACTATAAATTAGGAAAGGGAAAAGAGGAAATAGGAAAGAGGTTGGCATGTTTTAGCACCTCCGACCTTGTGATTTTCTGACCCTCTTATCTTCTGATTACATTTGCGACCCATTTGCGGTCATCTATTTTCTAATTCCTATTTCCTTTCCTCTTTATAACCTGCATATGGTGTCATCGCAGGGGCAGCTGTCATCGACTTCAAACGCATAAAGGATTCTCGCCTCCATTTCGATCTGTTTGTCCGACAACCGATCAAAGCGTGATTTTTCGGCAATTTCGATGAGTTCTGATTTGGATGGAATCGATTCGAGACCGCGCCCGACGATGCTGCCCGTCGACCCGTCAATGATATCCGCATCCTTGCCGTTCGTGACCACGACAACCGGCACCGGGTAAAACGCCAGAAGTCTTGATGCCGCCAAAGCCGGCCGGTGCCTTGTGGTGAGCGAGCCTGGTCCGTATTTCACGATCATGCAAATTTTATCACAAAGAGAAATCGTGTAGTCGATTTTTATCATCGCTGTTTTATCGGCGGCTTTAAAAAAAAGTTCACGCCGGGCGTCAATGTCTTTTTTAGGATATCCTTTATGTTCCACCAAGAGACGGGCCAGCAATTGCCTGTATCTTTCGTCATGGGTGTCGCAAATGGTGCTGCCGGTGATAAAATCGACCTGTTCGCCGAGAATGAGATGATGTCCTTTTTTATCTTCCAATTTTTGGTTAAACTTTCCGGTTACTTGAATAAACCATAAAAGAAGAAAATGTTGTCACGAAAGCACGAAATGGCGAAAACACGAAAAAGACATTAATAATTTCGTGCTCTTAAAATTTCGTGTTTTCGTGATTGTGTTTAATTTTTTGCCTTTAAAAAGCACAAAATTCAATTTTGACGCCGGATGAAGCATAAAATAAGATTATGGGGATGTAAAGTGTCAATTATTTCTTTACAATTTAAATCTCCTGTGAATAAATTTGACGCCATGAGTATCCGTGAAGATTTTGAAAAACGTGAAAAAGGCTTTATTTCTCCTTTCGGGTGTCGGAGCGCTGAATCTCGCGGCCGCATGAGAGAGGAGCCCGCCTGTCCCATCCGAACGGCATTTCAAGTCGACAAGGATAGGATTGTCTATTCCAATGCCTTCAGGCGGTTGAAGTACAAAACCCAGGTGTTTCTCTCTCCATTGGGCGACGAATACCGAACCCGTTTGACCCATACCCTTGAAGTATCGGAAATCGCAAGAACCATTGCCCGGGCCATGCGCCTGAACGAGGACCTGGCTGAGGCCGTTGCATTGGGTCATGACCTGGGGCATACCCCCTTCGGACACGGCGGGGAGACCATTCTCAAGGAAATATTTTCGCCGGATTTTTCTCATAAAGCACAGAGCCTTCGCGTCGTGGATTTATTGGAAAACAACGGCAAAGGCCTGAATCTGACCTATGAGGTACGTGACGGGATCTTGAAGCACTCCAAGGGGTATGGAAAAATCCTTCCTGATGATCCCGAAGAACAAGCGTATACCGTTGAAGGCAATATTGTGCGCATTGCCGATATTATGGCCTATTTGAATCATGACTTGGATGATGCCATTCGAAGCGGCGTGATCGGTCCCCATCAGGTACCGGATTCGTGTATCAAAATTCTCGGGCGGACCCACTCCGAGCGTGCCAATACCATGATCAAAGATCTTGTATTTTCGTCCCATGTCGACAGCGGCAAACTGGTTTTGCAAATGACCGACAAGGTGTATTCCAGCATGACCGTATTAAGAGAGTTCCTTTATGAAAAGGTCTATCGTTCTCCCCGGGTACACAAAGAGTTTGTCAAGGCAAAAAAAATTTTATCCGAACTTTACGCATGTTTTCTAGAAAATGAAGATTTGCTGCAAAAAGGGCTCGAGGATCTGAGGATATCGGATTGTAATCACACCATCCAGTCCAACGAAAGAATTGTCTGTGATTTTATTGCCAGCATGACGGATCGGTATGCACTGACGCTTTACGAGAAAATCTTTTTCCCCTCGCCGCAGTTCTGACGTGATCGTGTATGAGCCTGCCATTGATGAAACCAGATATGAAGATCGGAATCGATCATAAGGACTATGTTCCTTTTTTAGACCGATTAGGCACCCTCTATGCGGCCATGGATCGAAAGTATCGGGAGGCGGCGGAGTATTACGGGTTTCAATGCAGCGGTTGCGAGGATAATTGCTGTTTCACGCGTTTTTATCATTACACCCTCCTGGAATACCTGTATATCATGAAAGGATACTGGCTGCTCGGTACCGAGAAACAGGAAAAAGTCAAACACAGCGTCCTGGATATCTGCCGGGGAACCGAAAAGGCCGATGAACAAAGGCAGCCCGTAAGATTGATGTGCCCTGTCAATGTTTCCGGCTTATGCCTGATCTATGCGTATCGACCGATGATATGCCGTTTGCACGGAATTCCCCATGAACTTGCCAGTCCCGGCCGAGGGGTGGTGAAGGCTTCGGGATGCGGCACTTTTACCCGGACATGTCATACCAACAAGTATTACCAATTCGATCGAACGCCCTTTTACGCACAAATGGCGGCACTGGAAAAGGAACTGAGACAGTCGGCAGGCGGGATGCACAAGATTAAAATGACGGTGGCGGAGATGATAATATCCTTCGCCGTTTGAGGATAACGTTTTGCACCTTCATTATAACTTTCCGTATAAAAAGAAAAAACATGAAATATATAGACCTCGATGAGATCGACAAACTGCCCGGCAGGAGACTTGAGAAAAACGACACCTTTAATTTTCAATGCTATCCGGGGATTGCATGCTTCAATCGATGCTGCCGAAATCTAAACCTTTTTCTATATCCTTATGATATTGTTCGCCTGAAGAAACGGTTGAATGTGACGTCCGACATATTTTTGGAAAAATATGTGGATATTGTCTTGAGGCCTTCGAATTTTTTTCCGGAAGTGCTTTTGAGCATGTCCGACAACGCGGAAAAAACCTGTCCGTTTTTAACACCCCCGGGCTGCTCGGTGTATCCGGACCGTCCGGATACGTGCCGAACTTTTCCCGTGGAACAGGGCGTATTTTACGATGTTGAACAGGATCAGACCGAGACGATTCACTTTTTCAGACCCCCTGATTTTTGCCTGGGACAACACGAAAAGAGAGTTTGGACCACCCGTACGTGGTCCAGTGATCAGGATGCGATGGCGTATAATGAAATGACCGCCCGGTGGTCGGCGCTGAAACGGCTGTTTCAAACAGACCCCTGGGGTTCCCAGGGGGCCGACGGGCCCAAGGCGAAGATGGCCTTTATGGCCACGTACAATATGGATCAATTCCGGGATTTTTTGTTCAAAAGTACCTTTTTGAAGCGGTACACGGTCGCATCTAAAGTTCTAAAGCGGATTCGGTCCAATGATGCGGATTTGATGACGTTCGGTTTCGAGTGGGTCAAATTTTACGTCTGGGGGATTCCATCCAAGAACTTTAGGCTCAAATAAAGAAAAATTGAAGGAACTTGATTATTCCGCGGATTAATGAAGCAACCGAATATTCTTGAGCCCTGAGCGCTTACTTCATACATGGTATAATGGAATGCCGGAATAATGGGCATTACCTTCTTCCCGACCAACACATAACCCCCGCCGAGCCTCATGGCCCTTCCGGTCATAAAAGGCGCATTTCCAATAATAGAAGCCATGTCAGAATTCTCCGGCGCCGCCTAAAGAATTACTGAAAGATTTTGAAGTGAACCAAAGTTAATGTTTCGCAAGGTCGCTATAGACTGATTACCGCACTTTCACACGCCATGGAGATCAACTTATCCCCGGTAGCCATTCTGGCGCCTTCTATTAGATCTTCAGCCGAAATACCTCTGGATACGGCACATGGGGTACATACAAGGATCGGAACGCCGAATTCCTGCAAGTATGCCATATGATCGTCAGCCTTATCCCCGGTGGCTGCCTGCACATTTTCAATAATTCCCTTTTTTGCAATATATACACCTTCATCCAATAGAAACACTGCTGTGTCCTTTCCCTCTTTTTGGGCAACCATGGCAAAAAACAGCGCTCGCGTGGCTCGATTCGGATTATCGGTACCACAGGACAGTACAATCAATACCTTGTTCATCATTGTTTTCTCCTTTTTTTTGCATATTTTGCTTGATTTTTTTTTAATACTCCGGATATAAATCACCTCAACACCCCTTTGGGCATGGGCACCATCTTCTCGCCGCCCAAGACATAGCCGCCGTCGAGTCTGATGACGCTTCCGGTCATAAAAGGTGCATCTTTGATCAAAAAGAGAACGGTCTTCACAATATCCGGCATGGAGCCGGATCGGGACAGCAATGTGTGATCGCTGATGGCCGCCTTCTGTTCATCGGCCAGCAATTCCCAGCCCCGGGTGTTCTTTCCGTGACGGGTGTCAAAAAAACCCAGCATGATTTCATTGACGCGAACTTCAGGCGCGCCCAAGCGCGCCCAGGTCTCGGTCAACAGCGAGATGCCGCGATTCGCAGATGCATACCCTTCATTGAATATGAAGCCGGCAGGACCCGACCGCCCCACAATCGCTGCGATGGATGACAGGTTGATCACAATGCCGTCTTTTGAAGCTTTAAGATGTGGCAGGGCGGATTCAAATACCCACTGTTTGGCGCGCAAAGTGGTGGCCATTTCAAGATCCCACTGTTCTTGTCCATAGGATCCGTGAACCACCGGCCATCCGCCCCTCTCGATATTGTTAATCAAAATATCGAGACGGCCGAAACGATCCACGACGGTTTTGACCAGGGCGGGAATTTTGCCGGTGTCGAGCAGATCTGTCTTGATGATGAGATGATTCTGGCCGATCCGGGCAAAGTCCTTTTTTAATTTCGGAAGTTCCTCTTCCCAGTCGAAATAATTTAAAGCGACGCCGGCCCCCTCCTGTGCGAGGGCAAGCCCGATGCCTTTTCCGATGCCTTTGACGGCCCCGAGCACCAGGGCGACTTTATTTTTAATGTCCATGGTCATTCCTGTCCAATGTTACCCAAAAGGATTTTTTGGATCCATAGATGGCCCAGTTTTAATAATTTAACATCATCATTTTTTAAGGTATCCAACGTTTTTGAGTCAAGATGCCATTGATCGAGAATATTATTTTCAAATATGTTCGATCGAAATGTATCGATGTCATCAATGACCAATTCAGCCGCAGATGTCAATCCCAAAAAATGTATTTGGCGATAACGGCCTTGATGGCTCGGAATCATTTAAAAGGACGCGTTAAAATCCGGATCAACGAAAAAGTGCTGTATGAAATTCATATCCTGAATGATTTATACAACATGAAGCCTGTTAAGCACTATATATAGTGTATATTGAATGGGTATCGTCTATATAAAGGTCCGAGAAGATCTGTTGAATCCATGTTTGAAAATTTATAATTTTGTTTTCCCAAAAGTACTTGACAAGAATAATCTTAATTGTTATCTAAGTCCTTTGATTTTCATATCTTTTCTATCTCATTGATTTAATAGAGAATCGCTCCTGTGGTTAACTTGAATTTATTAAATCACTTGTTGAGGTGATTTCGCTGATAAGAATAGACTTTTTAAAATTATTCAAAACAAATGACGGCCTATACGGGTCAAGATAATGAAGGGAGGTGTAAAAAGCTTATCAACCGTACCGAAAGTTATTTGGAAGAGGATAAAATAACGAAATTTTTAAAACAAAATTAGGAGGTAATTAAATGCCAAGTTTCGTAATTGCTGAAAAATGCGATGGCTGCAAGGGCGGCGATAAAACCGCATGCATGTACATTTGCCCCAATGACCTGATGGTTTTGGACCCCAATGCAATGAAGGCTTACAATCAGGAGCCGGATCAGTGCTGGGAATGTTTTTCATGTGTAAAGATCTGCCCCACACAGGCGATCGAGGTGAGAGGTTATGCCGACTTTGTGCCCCTAGGAGGCAGCGTTATGCCCATGCTGGGAACCGAGGATGTCATGTGGACCTGTAAGTTCAGAGACGGCAACATCAAGCGCTTTAAGTTCCCCATCCGGACAACTCCGGAAGGCGGCGCCAATGCATATCCGAGTCTTCAAGGAAAAGACCTTGACAGCGAGCTGTTGAGCACCGAAGAGGCGGATGGCGTACAACTTCTAAAACCGATTGCAACGGTCTAATGCGGATACCGGTTTTTAATGACCCAGTACATTGATAACACACTATGATAACATATTTAAGGAGGATGTAATATGGCATTACCGAATAAACCTTTGGGAGAAATTAAAGCCGTCAGGGATCCTGAAGTCGAAGAACGTGAGGTTGACATCCTGATCGTAGGCGGCGGCATGGCTGCCTGTGGAACTGCATTCGAGATCAAAAAATGGGCCGGGGACAAGAAAGTTTTGCTGGTGGACAAAGCCGCCATGGAGCGAAGCGGCGCTGTTGCCATGGGCCTTTCCGCAATCAATACTTACATCGGAACTGCCCAGGGCGATAATACCCCGGATGATTATGTCCGCATGGTCCGCAACGACCTCATGGGGATTGTCCGTGAAGACCTGATCTTTGACCTGGGGACCCACGTTGATGATTCCGTCTATCTGTTCGAGGAATGGGGACTTCCCATCTGGAAACTGTCCGAGGAAGGAAAGAAGCTCGACGGTAAAAAAGGCCAGAAAATGGGGACCTTAAAAGGCGGCTCCAAACCGGTGCGTACCGGTAAATGGCAGATCATGATCAACGGTGAATCCTACAAGAGGATCGTTGCCGAAGCCGCCAAGCTGGCCCTGGGAGAAGAAAATATCTTGGAGCGCGTATTTATCGTCAAACTGCTCCTGGATGCCAATGAAGACAACCGAATCGCCGGTGCGGTCGGTTTTTCGGTCCGTGAGAACAAAGTATACATCATCAAATGCAACACCATGATGGTGGCCTGCGGCGGTGCGGTCAACATCTATCAGCCCAGAAGCGTGGGTGAAGGAAAAGGCCGGGCATGGTATCCGGTTTGGAACGCCGGTTCCACCTACACCATGTGTATGGAAGTGGGCGCCGAGCTTTCCATGATGGAAAACCGTTTCACCCCGTCCCGTTACAAAGACGGTTACGGTCCTGTGGGTGCATGGTTCCTGCTGTTCAAGGCCAAAACACTCAACGGCCTTGGTGAAGGGTATGTGGGCAGCGATGCAGCCAAAAAAGAACTTCAAAAGTATGCACCGTACGGCACCGCAGCCATTACGCCGACCTGTCTGCGCAACCATTTGATGATCTTTGAGATGAAGGAAGGCCGCGGTCCCATTATGATGGATACTCCCACGGCACTGGCGGAAATGGGCGCCAAGCTCGACAAGAAAGAAATGAAAGCACTGGAATCGGAAGCCTGGGAAAACTTCCTCGACATGACCTGCGGCCAGGCCAACCTGTGGTGCGGCACCAACACCGATCCAGCCAAGAAGACATCGGAAGTGATGCCCACCGAGCCCTATCTGCTGGGATCCCATTCCGGATGTTGCGGCATGTGGACTTCCGGACCGGATTATGACTGGGTGCCCGAAGCGTACAAGATCCGATATAAAGATAAGGTATACAACCGCATGACCACGGTGAACGGTCTTTTTACCTCCGGTGACGGTGTGGGCTGCTCCGGTCATAAATTTTCTTCCGGTTCCCATGCCGAAGGACGGATCGCCGCCAAGGCTATGGCCAAGTTCGTGCGCGATAACGCCGACTTTAAGCCGACCGTGAGCCAGTCCGCCCAAGAACTGGTGGATGTGGTTTACAAACCGGTGAGAACGTTCCTGGATCATGCCAATTACACCACGGCCATCGATATCAACCCCAATTATCTCAAACCTGCGGGAATGACCTATCGTCTCATGAAGGCCACCCATGAATATGGCGCCGGCACGGCGACCTACTATCAGACCAGCAACAAAAGTCTGGAAATTGTTATGGATTTACTCCAGGTGATGCGCGAAGACTGCGAAAAACTGGCTGCCGGTGATCTTCATGAACTGATGCGCTGCTGGGAAATCTTTCATCGCATCTGGACGGTGGAATCTCACCTGCGTCACATCCAGTTCCGCAAAGAGACCCGCTATCCCGGATTCTACTATCAGGCCGACTATCCGGGCCAGGATGATGCAAACTGGTTCTGCTTTGTCAACTCCAAGTATGATCCCAAAGCCGGAAAGTGGGATATATTCAAAAAAGAATATATCAAGATTATCCCGGATTGAGATGAATAAGAAGTAACCGGAATACATAAGCCTCCAGGCGCCTGGTTTTTCAGGTGCCTGGAGGTTTTTATTAAATTAAGATCGTTTTTTAAAACCCCTGAACTTCAGGAGTTCTGACATCGGAATTGACGTTTACCGGCCTTTATGTAGTTTTCCACATTGTTAAGCTTGGGGTGGGTAATGGAATTGCGGGGTATTGGAATAATGAAAAATTCTGGTTCGTTCCATTACCTCCTTGTGCCATCACGCCATCGGTCCTTTATCGCCCACCCATTCAGATGATATGTGTGACCCCTTGAGACTCTTAATAAGGCGTCAGGATTTCTGAACTTATTGTTTACGGAGGGATAGCATGACAGAAAGCAAAGCAGCCCCTTCAAATGGGAGCATTTTGGTTGTTGGAGGAGGGATAAGCGGATTGACGACGGCCCTCGAAGCTGCCGAAGTAGGGTATGAAGTGTTTGTGGTGGAAAAAAATCCTTACCTTGGCGGAAGAGTGGCACAGTTGAATAAATATTTCCCAAAGCTATGCCCTCCAACTTGCGGGCTGGAAATCAATTTCCGACGAATCAAGGACAACCCGAAAATAAAGGTGCTGACGCTGGCAGAAGTGGAAAAAGTTGCGGGTGCGCCGGGCAGCTATGATGTCACGGTGAAACTGAATCCGAGATATGTCAACGAGAAGTGCACCTGTTGCGGTGATTGCGAAGCAGCCTGTGAAACAGAGATCTCCAGCGATTTTGATTTTGGAATGAAAAAAATAAAGGGCGCTTATCTGCCCTTTGAAATGGCGTTCCCCGCCCGTTATGTGATTTCGCCTCAGATTATCGGAACCGAGGACGCCAAGCGGTGCAAGGAAGCGTGTCAGTATGATGCCGTTGATTTGGACATGGCGCAAAAAACCATGGACCTGAAAGTGGGCGCCATTGTCTGGGCCACCGGCTGGGAACCTTATGATGCCTCAAAAATTGAAAATCTGGGCTTCGGTCAGTATCCGAATATTATTACCAACATGATGATGGAACGGCTGGCTTCCCCCAACGGACCCACCAAAGGAAAAATCACACGACCGTCGGACGCCAAGGAACCCGAAAGCATCGCTTTTGTCCAGTGCGCCGGGTCAAGAGACGACAACTATCTGCCCTATTGTTCGGGTATCTGCTGCCTGGCTTCTCTCAAGCAGGCCACC
>JBAUWG010000404.1:0-3760 GCA_049583675.1 Desulfobacterales bacterium
GGCGCCGCATTCGGGGCATTTCTTTGCCACGGGCTTGTCCCATATGGCAAAGGTGCAGTCCGGGAAGCGACTGCAGCCGTAAAAAATTTTCCCCCGCTTTGATGACCGTTCAACAAGTTCTCCGCCGCACCCGCTTTCGGGGCAGCGGACGCCGGTTGTTTTGCCGCTGTTGTTTAAATTGGCCGATTGGGTATTTTTACAGTCCGGATAACCGGAACAGGCATAGAATGACCCGTATCTTCCTTCTTTGATAAGCATGGGTTTGCCGCATTTATCGCAAATTCTGTCCGAGATTTTGCCTGAAGTCGGTTCGACAGGATGAATGACCCCTTTTTCATCCCGAGTATAGTTCCGTGTGTATTTACATTCCGGGTATCTGATGCACCCGATAAAATGTCCGTTCTTTCCGACTTTGATATGTAACCGGGAGTTACAATCGGGACAGGTGAGGTCAGTGGGGAAACCGATGCCTTTCACGCTGAGCATTCCATCTGAAGCTGCGTTGAGCTCCTTTTTAAAGGCGTCGTAAAATCGCGTCAAAATATCTAGATAATCCACCTCTGCCGCTTCGATTCGGTCCAGCTCATCTTCCATTTTGGCAGTGAATTCCACATCGATGACATCCGGAAAGCTTTCCACTAAAAGATCGTTAACAATAAATCCCAGTTCATTGGGTATAAAATGCCCTTTTACAAGATCCACATACCCTTTTTCTCGAATGGTGGACAAAATTGCGGCATAGGTGCTGGGCCTGCCGATGCCGTTTTCTTCGAGTTCCTTAACCAAAGATGCTTCTGAGAATCTCGGTGGCGGGATGGTAAAATGCTGTTTCGGTTCCAACTGATTAAGTTTTAAAACCGTCCCTTCATTCAGTTCGGGAAGATCATCCTTTTTCTTTTGGCTGTCTCTTTCGATCTGGTCGTCAACAGACATATAAAGGGCCATGAAACCGGGAAAGGCCACGGATGAACCGCTTGCGGTAAAAAGGTATGAACCGGCGCCGATGGAAACGGAAACCTTATTAATAAGGGCTTGGCTCATCTGCGACGCCACAAAGCGTTTCCAGATGAGTTCGTATAAAGAAAATTGATCTTGGGAAAGAAAGGGTTTTATTTGTTCGGGTGTATTAAAAACCGAAGTGGGGCGTATGGCTTCATGGGCGTCTTGCGCTTTTTTACGATTTTTGAAAAAACGCGGACGTGAAGGCGCATACGCATCCCCAAACTTTTCCCGGATGAGATTCAGGGCTTCCTCGGCAGCTTCCTTTGCAATCCGAGTGGAATCCGTTCGCATGTAAGTAATCAATCCTTCCGGTTCTCCGGGACCCAGCTCGATACCTTCATAGAGCTGTTGGGCCACCACCATGGTTTTTTTGGCTGAAAATCTCAGTTTGCGGATTGCCTCCTGCTGGAGCTTGCTGGTAATAAACGGCGGAGACGGATTTCTCTTTATTGTTTTTTTCTGAACCTTTTCAATGATGAATTTTTCATCTGACAGCGCTTCGACAATGTCATTGGATGTTTTTTCATCGGGGATGTTGATCTTCTCCCCGTTTTTTTTGATAAGTTTTGCCGTAAACGGCGGCGGCGCATTGTCTTCAAGATGGGCGGTAATGGACCAGTATTCTTCGGGTTCAAAGGCCTGAATGGCCCGTTCTCTTTCACAGATGATTCTCACGGCAACCGACTGAACCCGTCCGGCGCTGAGGCCTCCTTTTACCTTTCGCCATAACAGAGGTGAGATTTGGTATCCCACAAGTCGGTCCAATATCCTGCGAGCCTGCTGTGCTTCATATTTATTTTGGTTGAGTTGTTCCGGTGACTTCATCGCTTCATGAATGGCATTTTGCGTCAGTTCATGAAAAAGCACCCTGTGAAATCTTCTCCCTTTCTTCTTGAGAATTTCAGCCGTGTGCCATGCGATGGCTTCGCCTTCACGGTCCGGGTCCGGTGCAAGATAAATATCCGTTGAATCCTCTGCCGCCTGTTTTAAAGATTTGATAACTTTCTGCTTTCCCGGGATATATGTATACTTGGGTTTGAACCCTTCTTCGACATTGATTCCGATTTCTTTTGGCGGAAGGTCCTTGATATGGCCCACGGTAGCGGCGACGTTGTATTGCTTGCCGAGATATTTCTTAATGGTTCTGATCTTTGTGGGAGATTCCACGACGACGAGAGATTTGGCCACGATACTACCTCATTTCTTACAGCAGTGCTGGAGTTCAGTGTTCAGCGTTCGGTTGACGGAATCGACTTTTTACGAATTTATTAAATTTATAACATATGACGTTTTGGAAATTCCGCAAGTCATAAACTCAGTGGTTGCCGTTTAAAATTTAAGCCAGTCCGTTATATATTACCGACTTTCATCTATTTTTGAAAAAAATTTGCCGGCAGATTGTAATGCCATGCCTTTGAGTTCAAGCTGCAGCAAAATACTCGATAGTTTGCCGGGTACCACTGACAGCATCCTTGACAGGTCATCGATATGAACAGGATACGGCTCAAGAGATTCAAATACCCGCTTTTCATCGGCTGACAACACTGATATTTTATTTATTTTATGGTCGGAGACGACGTCTTTTTCACCGGGTGTTTTTATCAGATGTGAAAGCTCTTCCATAATATCCCAGGCATGTTCCACGAGCTTGGCGCCCTGTTTTATCAATGTGTGAGTTCCGGTGCTTTTAAACGACTGAATGCTTCCCGGAACCGCAAATACCTCTCGGTTTTGCTCTGCCGCAAGACGCGCCGTTATCAGCGATCCGCTTCGATTTGTCGCCTCAACGACGACCGTACCGAGGGAAATACCGCTGATGATTCTGTTTCGTCTGGGAAAATTGTGGGCATCCGGCTCTGTTTTGAGCGGGAATTCCGAAATAACGGCGCCGTTTTCGGCAATTTGATAAAATAGTTTTCGGTTCTGTTCCGGGTAAATCCGTTCCAGACCGCTTCCAAGAACAGCAATGGTGTGTCCTTTGCCCATCAACGCGCCTTCATGGGCCGCTGAATCAATACCCAGCGCCATACCGCTGACAATGGTCATTTGAAGCTTCGCCAAATCATGACAGAGCCGCCGGGTTGTCAAAATCCCATAACCGGTTGCGTTTCTGGATCCGACGATCGCTATATTTCGAAAAGAATTGTCAAGGCGGCCAAAAACATACAAGAAAGGAGGTGGATCAGGAATCTGGAGCAAAAGGGGCGGATAATCGTTATCGATCAAGGTAACAATTTGATATCCCTTTTGCAAAACGAGGTCGAGATCCAGTTTCACCGAATCACAAATTTTTTGTCGCTTTATTCGGTCGGCGAGACGGGGCGTTACACCATCAACCTCGACCAGATCTTTGTGACTGGCTTCAAGAATAGTCTCCGGTGAGTGAAAACGGTCGATAAGGCGCTTGAATAGCAGGTTCCCGATTCCGGGAACGCTTTTTAAGATAACCCATGGCAGAATAGAATCCACTGGCTATTTTTTTCCACGAGATTGCCAGGCCAGGAGTATAGGGCTTGCGACGTAAATGGAGGAATACGTCCCGACAACGATGCCCACCAGCATTGCAAATGCAAAATCGTGAATAATTCCGCCTCCAAGGACAAACAGGGCCAAAACCACGACAAGGGTGGTCCCGGAGGTCAACAGCGTCCGGCTCAAGGTTTCATTTACGCTCCGGTTAATGATGATCTCCAGTGGATTTTTTTGATATTTTCTTAAGTTTTCACGAATTCTGTCAAAAACGATAATGGTATCGTTG
>JBAUWG010000405.1:0-1652 GCA_049583675.1 Desulfobacterales bacterium
GTTCATATCTGTGTGCAATCATCAGAGGACGCCGATCGTTTTCACCGGCTCGGCGTTCCCCTCGATCGGATTACCATCACAGGGAATATGAAATTTGATGAAGCGCATCAGACTCTCGGCTTAAATGAGGTAGAGAAATTAAAACGGTCCATGCACATTCAACATGGGCAAAAGGTACTTTTGGCCGGCAGCACTCATCCGGGAGAAGAAGAGATATTGCTGAAAGTCTTTACCCGGTTAAAATTCCATAACGACGATTTACTGCTCATTGTGGCCCCCCGAAATCCGGATCGCGCCGGTTCAATATCTCGCATGTTTAGATCCGCCGGACTTTCAGTCGGTCTCATGAAAGACATTAAAAAAATATTTACAGACAAGAAGTTGGATGTCATTATCATCGATACCCTGGGGCTGTTAAAAACGATTTATGCTGTTTCGGATATCGCATTTATCGGCGGCAGTCTGGTGAAATGCGGCGGGCACAACCCACTTGAACCAGCGGCATATTCAAAGCCGATCCTTTTTGGTGAGGATATGAGCGATTTTGCCGACATATCCAGCTTGCTTTTGGGCGCCGGAGGCGCGGCTTGTGTCAGGGATGCAGAAGATCTTTACGATGCTATGGTCTCACTCATAGAAGATGATCATAGGGCATTGGAGATGGGAAGGAACGCCTTGGGCGTTTTTAACGCCAATAAAGGGGCTGTTGAAAAGACGATGCAGGTGATCGAGGCGTATCTCTAATCTAAAGTTGATGGTCTCGCAAATAGTCGCCAAAACGCATTGTTTATTCAAAACCACGAAGAACACGAAGTCCACGAACTTGGATTTATTATATATTTTTTTTCTTCGTGTTCTTCGTGAGCTTTGTGGTGAATTTTGGACTTTTTACGAATTGATTTTATTTAGAATTTCAATTCACCAAAGAGCGTTATGATCCGTATTAAAAAAAAGATCGAAAGAGTTATTATGAGCGACGACAACCACGGAAACGGTTGTTTTTTATCGTTGTTATCCATGGCCTCAAAAGTGTATGGCGGGGCAGCAAAATTAAAACGTATTTTTTACGAAAAATCTATTTTAAAATCAAAAAAGCTTTCATGTCCCGTCGTTTCCATCGGAAACATTACGGCCGGCGGAACCGGAAAGACGCCCATGGCGATTTATGTGGCCAATATTGCAAGAGATTTGGGATACAAAGTTGCGATTATCAGCCGGGGGTATAAAGGCAAGGCGGAAAAAAACGGCGGCATTGTGAGTGATGGGAAAGCTCTTTTGATGACAGCTGAAATCGCGGGTGATGAACCCTATATGATGGCTGCAAGATTGAGGGATGTGCCTATTATTGTGGGGAAAAACAGGTTTAAGGCAGGCCGGCTGGCCATTCGGAAATTTGAGCCGGATATTCTTGTACTCGATGATGGGTTTCAGCATTTAAAGCTTCAACGGGACCTTGATCTTGTGCTGCTCGATTACCGCAAACCCTTCGGCAATGGACACCTGTTGCCAAGGGGTGTTATGAGAGAACCCGCTTCTGCGCTATCATGTGCAGCTGCGATTATATTGACGCGGTCGGATACGATGAATGATAAAGAGATGAAATCGTTATTAAAGATGCCTGGATTCTATGAAAGGAAAACGCCAGTCTATCG
>JBAUWG010000406.1:0-2103 GCA_049583675.1 Desulfobacterales bacterium
GTCCGACGCAATGAAGGGTCTATCTTAATTTTTGATGAACATGTAATGCGTCGCCAAAACGCATTTTTATTTAAAACCACGAAAAATACGAAGTTGGATTTATTAATTTTTGTATTTCTTCGTGATCTTCGTGTCCTTCGGGGTGAATGTTAGACTTTTTTACGAATCCATCATTTTTTAAAAACGGAATATCGATACAATGAGTTTTTCAATTCTTGACGCCATCGGCAATACGCCCCTTGTTGAAATCAGGCACCTTAACCCAAACCCGAATGTCACCATACTCGCGAAGCTGGAATATGTTAACCCGGGAGGCTCCATTAAGGACCGGGCCGCCTTGTTTATGATCGAAAACGGCGAAAAGTCCGGCGAGCTGACTCCCGAAAAGACGGTCATCGAAGCGACCAGCGGAAACACGGGCATCGGCCTAGCGCTGGTGTGCGCCGTGAAGGGATATAAGCTTTTACTGACCATGTCCGAAGCCGCCAGCATTGAACGCCAGAAAATTCTGAAGGCCAGAGGGGCGGATATTTTCCTGACCCCCGGACATCTGGGAACCGACGGTGCCATTGAAGAGGTCTATCGGCTGGCTCGTGAAAATCCCGACACCTATTTTATGGCCGATCAATTCAACAATCCCGCCAACTGGCAGGCCCACTATTATGGAACAGCCCCTGAGATCTGGGCTCAAACCCGCGGCAAGGTGACCATGGTGGTGGCAACCTTGGGGACCAGCGGCACCCTGATGGGGCTGAGCCGGCGGATGAAAGAATATAACCCCGGCATCAAGATCGTCGGGGTAGAGCCGTACCTGGGGCATAAAATCCAGGGCCTTAAAAATATGAAGGAAGCATACCGTCCTGAAATATTTGATAAAAAGATCTTGGATGAAATCGTGAATATCGAGGACGAAGAAGCCTTTGAGATGACGCGGCGCCTCGCAAAAGAAGAAGGGATTTTTGTGGGAATGAGCAGCGGGGCCGCCATGGTGATCGCCCAAAAAAAAGCAAAAGAGATGACCGGCGGCACCCTCGTGGTCATCTTTCCAGACGGTGGGGAACGGTATCTGAGCACCACGCTCTTTGCGGTACAGGAAAAGGTCAGCCTGACGCTTTTCAACACCATGAGCCGGGGCAAGGAACCCTTTAAACCGATATTGCCGGGCAAGGTTTCCATGTATTCCTGTGGCCCCACTGCTTACGCAAAAATGCATCTGGGGCAATGCCGGCGGGTCATCTTTTCGGATCTGTTGTGCCGATATCTTGAATTCCGTGGATATGACGTTACCCACATTATGAACATCACCGATCTGGACGACAAAACCATCGAAGGATCCGAAGCAAGAGGGTTGGAACTTGCCGAATTTACCACTCGCCATATCGAGTCGTTCAAAAAAGATCTGGAAATTCTGAACATCAAACCTGCCACAAATTATCCCAAGGCCAGCGAACATGTCCACGACATGGTGTCGCTGACTGAAAAACTGGTCAAAAAAGGCGTGGCCTATGAAAAACTGAAATCATTGTATTTCGATATCTCCCGTTTCTCCGACTACGGCCGCCTGTCCGGGATCGATCTTGACAAAATCAGACTGGGCGCAACTGTAGACCTGGACGAATATGAAAAAGACAACCCCAGAGATTTTACATTATTGAAGCGATCCAAACTCTCTGAACTCAAAAGAGGAATCTTTATCAAAACCGAGTGGGGAAATGTGCGCCCTTCCTGGCATATTCAGTGCGCAGCCATGGCCATGAAATATCTCGGGGAAACCTATGATATTCATGCCAGCGGCCGAGAGCTGGTTTTCCCCCATCATGAAAACGAAATCGCCATTGCCGGTGCTTTGACCGGAAAACCCCTTGCCAGGTTCTGGGTGCACTGCGACCGGGTTCTCGTCCATGGCAAAAAAGTGGACGAACAGGGTGCCGGTCAAACCCTTTCCGACCTGACAAAAATGGGATACACCGGCCGGGAGATCCGGTACTGGATGATTTCCGGTCATTACCGAAAGCCCATCACGTTTTCCAAAGATCGGCTCGAAGATGCAAAACACGCATTAAAGCGGCTCGATTCTTGCGTCAACTCGCTGATTCACATCAA
>JBAUWG010000407.1:0-8261 GCA_049583675.1 Desulfobacterales bacterium
AATTTCGTCCGCGAGACGACACCGAATGATGTCATCGCGTTTCGGTATTTATATGATTTTGTGAACATGAACATTATTAAAAAAATCGAATCTTCGGAATTGAAGAAAAAAATGCTCCCTTCACTTAAAAAAGCCATTGAAAAGTTTACACTCCTTGGAGACACCGCCTTCTTTCCCATGGGGAAAATAGATCACCCGGATACACTGGTCGTTCTTTCGGATTTTTTTCTGAATTTAGCTGAAGCATCTATGTGCATTGTTTCGGGTGTATTCGAAGGAAATTTGGTTATCATATTTCGCAATGCCGGATTTCGGAGAAATGTCGGTAAATTAGCAAAAGAAATGGTCGGTGATGTCGGGTCCGCGGGAGGTCACAGGAGCGCGGCCCGGGCGGAAATTCCCGTCGGAAATATCGATGCAAATCAAAAACAAGACCCCGGGTACAGAAACTTTGTCATAAAACGACTTAAATCAGCCCTGTCGAATTAAATCGACGGGTTCGACGCCGATAATGCCACCTCCAATAAAGTTGATGAGACAAAAGTATGCAATTTCAGCAAAAGATTAGTTAGTGTCCATCCATAAATGGTCTTTTTGCCCGATCTCGGCGTTATGCTCAAAAAATAATCCTCGGAATATCAACTATAAGCCGGTGGTTATTCTTTTCGCATGCCTTCCGTCTTCGCCTGAAGGCTACGCCGGACAAGTGATTTCGAACAAAAATCCTCATTTATGGATGGGCACTAGTTATTTTTGTTTGCAATGCACTCAAGAGCATTATATACTTAAAAAAAGCTATAAAACAGTAACGCTTAACCATATTCATCGGGTCAAAGTACCGGCCAGATCATATTTTTTTTCTGCGATAAGCCTGATCATTCATTTGAATGACCCGCGCAAGATTTCAACATCCCCGACAGAAATAAAATTTTAAACAAGTCGTCTTTCGTTATATGACGCGGGATTGTCGATGACAGGGGAACCGTTTATCCAAGATGGTCACAATAATATTTAAAGAATTTCTCACGTCTTTAGCGGTGACGCTGGTCTTTTTTGTCATCTTTGCACTGGTCACTCGCAGCAGAATCCGGCGCACCGGATTTTTATGGCCTTTCCTGTTCGTGTTGATGGCCACCTGGGCCGGCGGCGTCTGGGTCCGGCCTTTTGGACCGGAACTGGCGCATATTCGCTGGCTGTAGTTCTTGGTGGTCGGATTGCTCGCCGTACTTCTGGCCGCGTTGTTTCCGCCGCTGAAACCGCCCCGGAATCGTCGCGAGACCTTGGAACAGTTGGAAGAGATGCCCCGGCAAAGGCAGTTTGAGAAAATGAGCCACATTGCTCTTGGCATTGTCTTCTGGATCGTCCTTTGCGTTTTAATCTGGGCCGTCATTGCCAATTATCTCAAATAAGATTGTGGGTTATATATAACCCAAATATCCCGGTGCTGTGATTTATGTCTAAGGAATCAGGAGAAGTATGAATCAAAAGAATGCCAATAATAAAATCAATCGGCCATGGCCACGGAAATCTTTTGACTGGAAGACGCTGCTTGGGGTCCTTTTGGTCTGGGTTCTGTTTATTTACATGTTCCAGGGCCTGGGAGGTTCGCCGGCCAGCCAGAAAATATCCTACACGCAATTCAAAAATCAAGTTCTTCAAGACAAAGTTGCCGAAATCACCATGCGGGGCAACGAAATCAATGGGGAATATAAGCAGGCCAAAAGCTCGGGGAAAAAGGATAAACCCGAAAAGACCCGGCGGTCTATATTTTCGTTTTTAGGAAATAAACCGTCCAAAGCAAACTATTTTCAGACCATCAAGCCGGACTTGCGAGATCCCGAACTGCTGCAGCTTCTCCAAAAACACAATGTGATAATCAGCGCCGAATCTCAAAATAGATCCACTTTTTGGACCATCGTTATTTCTTTTTTGCCGTGGATTTTGATTCTGGGATTATTTTTTTACATCAGCAAAAAAATGCAGGAACGTATGATGGGGGGCGGCCGCGGCAAGGGCATTTTCGGATTCGGCCAATCCAAAGCCAAGTTGTTCGATAAAAAAAGTATCGCTGTAACCTATGATGACGTGGCAGGTTTGGACAATGCCAAAAAAGAACTCCAGGAAGTTGTGGAATATCTTAAAAATCCGTCCAAATTCAAAAACCTGGGTGCTGAGCTGCCCAGAGGAATCCTGTTGGTGGGTCCGCCCGGGGTCGGCAAAACCCTGATGGCTCAGGCGTCTGCCGGAGAAGCTGATGTTCCTTTTTACAGTATCAGCGGGTCTGAATTTATCGAAATGTTTGTCGGGGTGGGCGCCTCCCGTGTGCGCGATATGTTCAAAAAAGCAAAAAAAGACGCCCCCACCATTATTTTCATTGACGAACTGGACTCCATCGGAAGAGCGCGGGGCACCGGTCTGGGCGGCGGTCACGACGAACGCGAACAGACGCTTAACCAAATCCTGGCTGAAATGGACGGCTTTTCGCCCCATGAAGCTGTCGTCGTTCTGGCAGCCACCAACCGGCCGGATGTGCTGGATCCGGCATTGGTCCGCCCCGGACGCTTTGATCGCCGCATCATCGTTGATCTTCCTCAAAAGGAGGCGCGCAGGCAAATCCTTAAAATCCATACCCGCAAGGTTCCGCTTTCCGATGATGTGGATTTGGAGGTCTTGGCCGAAAGAACAGTGGGGTTGTCCGGTGCAGATTTAAAAAATTTGGTCAACGAAGCAGCCTTGCTGGCGGGCCGAAGAGATAAGGACATCGTGGCGGCCGAAGACTTTGACCGGGCTCGGGACAAAATCCTCATGGGCATCGAGCGTGAGGATGTTATCAGCGACAGTGAAAAGAAAATAGTCGCCTATCACGAGGCCGGCCACGCTTTGATGGCTGAACTGCTGCCGGATGCAGACCCGCTTCAGAAGGTGTCCATAATCCCCCGCGGACGCGCATTGGGTGCAACAGAACAAATTCCGGAGGAGGATCGTTACAATCTGAAACGCGGCTATCTGCTCGGTCGCATCGCCATTATACTGGGCGGCAGAACCGCCGAAAGGATCGTTTTTAACGACATATCCACCGGCGCCGGCGACGACCTTAAAAAAGCCACTCAACTGGCTCGTCGCATGGTATGTCAGTGGGGTATGAGCGAAAAATTGGGACCGGTCACCTTTCGTCTGGGAGAGGCACATCCATTTCTGGGCCGTGAGCTGTCTGAAACCAAAGATTTCAGCGAACACACGGCCATGTTGATTGATGAGGAAATTCATCGAATTCTAACGGATATGGAAAAAAAAGCCCAAAAAACGCTTTTGGAGCACCGCGAAAAGCTCGATGCATTGGCCGAACAGCTGCTTAGACATGAAACCTTGAGTAAAGAAGACGTGGATGAAATTTTGAGAGATTCGATCAAAACCGCTGGTTAACGATGCAGACGGGACAACCCCGCCCTGGCGCGACTGTGAATAATCAATGCCTTTCTACGACCCACCCAACAAAAGGAGGTAACACCATGGCAAAAATTGGCGAACTGTATCAAACGGCTGACTGGAAAGCAGAAAAACATGTTCCGGTGATCGATTGCCCCGACAACGTTGCAGCAGACGAAATGTTCGACGTTTCCGTCAGCCTGGGCAAGGAGATCGCACACCCGAATACCACCGAGCATCATATCCGCTGGATTCAGATTTATTTCAAACCGGACGGCGATAAATTTTCCTTCCAGGTCGGCAATTACGAATTTTCCGCTCATGGCGAATCAGTGGATGGTGCGAACCAGGGGCCGGTGTACACCCATCATTCAGCAACGGCTTCGCTGAAGATCAAAAAACCCGGCACGTTGTTCGCCACCGCCTTGTGCAATATCCACGGTCTTTGGGAAAATTCCAAGGCGATCAAAATCAAATGATCGTAAAACAATGAATGCCGGGCGTGTGGTTTCGCCCGGCATTTTATTTCCCCCATCATCTTCATGCCCTGTTACCCGCCCGCATCCCCATCCGCATCGCGGTTATTCGATTCAAAATTTAAGCGGTTGATTTTGACGTTAAAATCATGTATAGGAGTTTCTGAAAATTGATTATAGGAGAAAAGCATGGCTCAGTGCGTTCTTCTGAATGCCGACTATACCTTTCTGAATGTGGTGAACTGGAGACGGGCAATGTGTATGATCACCAAAGGAAAGGTTCAGGTTTTAAGACATTCCGGAAAAGTAGTCCGAAGCGCGGAAGGCATTGTTATCAAAATTCCGGCAGTCATGCGCCTTTTGAAGCTCATTCGAAGCCTTTACATCAACAGAGTGCCATTTAGCAAAAAGAATGTATTCATCAGGGACGGTTTCAGATGCGCTTATTGCGGAAGCCACCGTGGAAAGCTTACCATCGACCATATCATCCCAAAATCAAAAGGGGGTAAAACCACCTTTGAAAACTGTGTTTCGTCCTGCAAACCGTGCAACAATCAAAAAGGGGGGAGAACGCCCTCGGAAGCCCGCATGTACCTCAAAGTTCAAGCATACCAGCCGACGATTGCCGAATTTTTAAGACTGAAGGTTAAAAAGCTCGGCATCAATGAAGTGCTGAAGGATTTAGGAATATATTAAAGCCGCTTTTTCGAATCATCTCCGATACACATCGTCTGATCAAAAGCCCGGACCTCGGCCTGTTCGGGCTTTTTCGTGGATGACGCCGGGCAAAGTTCTGACCGGGCGTCTATTTCCTTGACAGAAAAATGTTTTGAAAGTACCTTTCAACATTTAACATAAAACCTGGTTTTGGAGGTTATATGGATTATAAAGAAACACTGAATCTTCCGAAAACGAAATTTCCCATGAAGGCCAGTTTGGCAAGGCGTGAGCCTGAGCAGTTGAAGTCCTGGGAAGAGGGGCGGCTATATCAAAAGATCAGGCAAGCTTCCAAAGGCCGTGAGCCGTTTATTTTACATGACGGTCCGCCTTATGCAAACGGGCATATCCATATTGGTACCGCACTCAATAAAATTCTGAAGGATTTTATTGTTCGTTCACGGCAAATGGCCGGTTTCGATGCGGTGTATGTGCCGGGTTGGGATTGTCACGGACTCCCTGTTGAACACAACGTTGAAAAAGAGCTCGGTGCAAAAAAATTAACCATGGGCCAAGCCGAAATTCGAAGACGATGCCGGACTTATGCCGAAAGATATATCGATATACAGCGGGAAGAATTCAAGCGATTGGGGGTCATGGGTGAATGGGACAATCCGTATTTGACCATGAATTATGCTTACGAGGCAACGATTGCCCGTGAGTGTAATAAATTTGCCGTGGCGGGGAGTCTTTTTAGAAGTAAAAAACCGATATACTGGTGCTGCAGCTGCAAAACAGCCCTTGCGGAAGCAGAGATCGAATATCATGACGAATCCTCGCCGTCTATATTTGTAAAATTTTTACTTTTGGATGATATCAGTGAAAAGTATCCGAACCTTGCCGGTAAAAAAGTATTTCTGGTCATCTGGACAACGACACCCTGGACGATTCCCGCCAATCTCGCCGTTGCGCTTCATCCGGATATCGTCTACTCCGCCGTGGATACCAAAAACGGTGAGGTGTTGATTCTGGCAAAAGAACTGGTTCAAGATTGTATGAAAACCTTCGGGATTTCAAATTTTACCTCTCTTGCCGAGATCGACGCAGCAACCCTTGAACGAAAAAGATGCCGGCACCCGATCTATGACCGTGAATCCCTGATTATCCTTGCATCTCACGTAACGCTGGAGGCTGGGACCGGATGCGTACACACCGCGCCGGGACATGGACGTGAAGATTACGAAGTAGGGCTCTTGTACGATCTGGATGCATATTCTCCGGTAGATGACAGCGGCTGTTTTACGCAAGATGCGGCGTTTTTCAGCGGGCAGTTCGTCTTTGAAGCCAATGCCGATATCATTGCCAATCTAGAAAAAAGCGGTGCGTTGATGGCCCAGGGAAAGCTGGAACACGCTTATCCCCATTGCTGGCGGTGCAAAAACCCGGTTATTTTCCGTGCAACGCCCCAGTGGTTTATATCTATGGATAAAACAGGACTTAGAAAAAATGCCCTTGAAGAAATCGACAGGGTCACATGGATACCCTCTTGGGGGAGAGAAAGAATTTACGGCATGATTGAAAACCGCCCGGACTGGTGCGTTTCAAGACAACGGGCATGGGGCGTGCCCATTGCCATATTTTATTGTCAAAAATGTGGCACATTGTATTTAAACAAAGAAATTATCGATCATATCTATACATTGTTTAAAGAGAACGGCGCCGACATATGGTTTGAAAAAACCATGGAAGAATTACTTCCTGAAAACGCCGTGTGTGAAACCTGCGGCAACAGGACGTTTATCAAAGAAGATGATATTCTGGACGTCTGGTTCGACTCCGGCGTCAGCCATGCAGCGGTTCTGGAGCAGCGCCCGAACCTCAGATGGCCCGCCGATCTTTATCTGGAAGGCAGCGATCAGCACCGGGGATGGTTTCACAGTTCACTGCTTACGGCTGTGGGAACCAGGGGCAGTGCGCCCTATAAATCCGTATTGACACACGGCTTTGTTGTCGATGCCCAAGGCAAAAAAATGTCCAAATCGCTGGGCAATGTCGTAGCGCCCGAAGAAGTGATTCAACGGCATGGTGCCGAGATTCTCCGTTTGTGGGTCTCTGCATCGGATTACAGGGATGATATTCGCATCTCCGAAAATATCTTAAAACAATTGAGCGATGCCTATAGAAGAATAAGAAATACCTGCCGATTTCTGTTGGGCAATTTGTATGATTTCAATTCTGAAACGGATCGTATTCCCTATGATATGATGTCTGAACTGGACCGATTCGCACTTCACAGGCTTCAGGAGATGATTCAAAGAACCCGGACGGCCTATGATACTTATGAATTTCACGTCATTTACCATGCGCTTTACAATTATTGCATCGTCGATCTTTCCGCTTTTTATCTGGATATCCTCAAGGACCGTCTATACACATCGCCGTCCCAATCCACAGACAGAAGAAGCGCACAGACGGTTGTCTATACCATATTGGACACCCTTGCCAGGTTGATGGCACCGATACTTGCATTCACCGCCGAAGAAATATGGAATTTTATGCCGGGGCAAACAGAGAACCCTCAGAGTGTTCACCTGACATCCCTGCCAATCGTGCGAGAGGAATGGAAGAATGAACAAATGGCGCAGAAATGGAGACACATCATTAAAGTTAGAGGAGAGGTAACCAAGGCGCTCGAGGAAGCTCGGGTCAACAAACTCATCGGGCATTCTTTGGATGCCGCCGTGGTCCTTTATGTGGATAATGATCTGTACGATGTTCTTGAGCCGCATAAAGATGACTTGAAAACCATATTCATTGTTTCGGAAGCATCCCTGATCAACGGCAAAGCACCGGGGGGATCGTTTAGAAGCCCGGATATTGAAGGCTTGTCCATTCAGGTTGAAGCGGCGTCTGGCGAAAAATGTGAACGGTGCTGGATACGTGACACCTCCGTTGGAACAGATTCAGAGCAGCCGACGATCTGCAATCGGTGCCGCAATGCGTTAAAAGGATAAAAAAAGCCGATTTTTTAAAAGGAATGAATAGATGGTGCGTTTAAATTCTTCAGATTCAGACGGATCCGGCGCCAGACACAGTAAATATACAAAGATATTTGTTATTTCCAGCATCGTTGTTATACTTGATCAAATAACAAAGCTGCTGATCTTAAAAAACCTTCCCTTATTCCATTCCATCAACGTGATTCCAGGATTTTTCAACATCACGCATATTCTTAATCCCGGCGGCGCCTTCGGATTCATGGCGCATCAAAATTCACATTTCCGTAATTTACTTTTTCTTCTGGCGTCATCAATTGCGATTTGCTTCATCTTTTTCTTTTACAAGAACGTATCCGCGACACAACCGATTCTGGCTACAGGGCTCGCCTTAATATTCGGTGGCGCAATCGGCAATCTGATCGACAGGATTCGATTCGGAGAGGTCGTTGATTTTTTGGATTTTTATATCGGCAGCCATCACTGGCCGGCGTTTAATGTCGCTGACAGCGCCATCACGGTGGGCATCACTATTTTTGTGTTTCATCTTCTTTTTAAAAAAATGCCGTAAGACCTTTGAAAGGAAAGCGTAAATAGGAAAGAGGAAAGCGTATACCATAAGTCTAAATGCCTGAAATTCACTATAAAGAACTGGATAATTATTTAAAAAAAATTAAAGGCCATCAAAAGGTCAAAGGGTTTGCAC
>JBAUWG010000408.1:0-3866 GCA_049583675.1 Desulfobacterales bacterium
GTAAATGGACGACCTCGTCACCCGGATACCAGGATCGTTTTATTGAACTGACAAAGGGAACACTGGTCTATGGGCTCGGTGGAGACAAAAAAAATGTCTACATTATCTCAAGTTTGGAAAAAAATACGAATGAAAAAAATACGATATATACGATTAGCTACAAAAATTCAGAAGTAAAGTTCACCCGATCTTTTTATTATCATCCGGAAGATGGCGGAACAATTCAATTTAAGCACCAAGAACACATTAAGTGGCGTAAAACGAAGAATACTGTTGTTGAAGAAAATGCAGAACCAGATCAAGATATGAAAGAAGGGCAAAATGCAACGAACAACTAATCGGCGACAGTTGAAAAACTATTTAATCGCCAATAAAGTTCACTTTAAAATGATGCTCACCAATCTGGTGTATACAGCACTGATCTTTGTTGTGATTATTTTTGGGGTGTTATCTCCATTTTTCCATGATATATATCGAATCAAAGATATTTATTCCCAACATTATTCGGCAAAGTTCTTTATTGTTTTATTAGACCGGTTATCCTTTGCGCTCATCGCCGTGCTTTTAATTAGTTTAATATATCAGATGATCATCAATCATAGATTCTGCGGGCCATTGGTCAACTTTTGCCATACGTTTAAAAAAATCTCACAAGGGGACTTGACCCGAAAGGTTTTTTTAAGGCGGTATGATTTTCTAAAAAGTGAAGCAGTACAAGTGAATGACATGATTGATTCTCTATCCGATCATATCATGGCCCTTAAAAAAGATCATGGTCGCCTCCTTTCGACCTTGGCGGAAAAGTCTGATGCCCAAATGGATCAAGACGAATATCAAAAAGTCCTCGAGACCTTAAAGAGCCAGGCCGATATTTGCAACCAGCACTTATCCATATTCAAGATAGACGACACACGCCGAGAAAATCAAAAAGATCCGCTAATCTGAGTAATTATTGTTGATCATCTTCCTCGCTTTGGTTAAAATAAAAAATTTACACCCAAAAACGACAAAAAAATCAATGATTTTTTCAGTCCTGCCTTTTAAAACAGGAAGATCTGCCGCACTGGTATCCGCCAACCGATCCTGCAGTGTGACCGGGGTGATAACGGCGTGCGATCACTGGCTGGAATCATGCAGTATTACGGGCTGCAAAGGCTTGTCTTGTGGAGAATGCCCTCATGGGTCAGCACATTCAAATTCAAAATGATGCACCTGCGTCCGTCGGCAGGGAGACCGCTTCGCTGAAAAACGATATCCTGAGACACATCCGCTTCACTTTGGGCGCAGATCCGGAAAAGCCGGACAGATACACCTGTTTCATGGGGCTTGCATACAGCGTTCGGGATCGGTTGATCGACCGGTGGATTAAGACCCAGCGCTCGCTTTACGAGACCCTCTCCAAACGCGTTTATTTTCTTTCCCTTGAGTTTTTGCCGGGGCGGTTTTTAATAAACTATCTCATCAGCCTCGATATGCTGGAAGAAGCCCGCAGGACATTTCAGGAAATGGGAATCGACTTGGAAGAACTGGAGGAAGAGGAATGGGATGCCGGTCTCGGCAACGGCGGTCTCGGGCGATTGGCGTCTTGCTATATGGACTCCATGGCGTGCCGAAATTTGCCGGGATACGGTTACGGCATCCGGTATGACTATGGGATTTTTTTTCAGACCTTTGACAACGGTTACCAGCGCGAGCAATGTGACAACTGGAGACGGCGGGGAAATCCGTGGGAAATTCAGCGCCGGTCGCATCTTCAGGAGATTCGGTACTATGGCCGATCCGAATCTTACACCGATTCGGAAGGCCGAATTCGATACCGCTGGGTGGACGGCGAAGTCGTAATGGCCATGGCCTGCGACATTCTTATTCCCGGTTACGGCGACGATTATGTGACCAACATGCGGCTCTGGGCCGCCAAATCCGGCAGGGAATTCAATCTGAAACACTTCAACCAGGGAGATTATATCGGCGCCGTCGAAGCCAAGGTATTCAGCGAAACCATTTCAAAGGTGCTTTATCCCAGTGACGAGGCCGAATCCGGAAAAGAACTCAGGCTCAAGCAGCAGTATTTCTTTGTTGCCGCCACCTTGCACGACATCATCAGACGATACAAGAAACAGAACCGGTCTTTTTCCGATTTCCCAAGTTTTGTGGCCATTCAATTGAACGACACCCATCCGTCTATTGCCATTCCGGAGCTCATGCGTCTTTTGATGGACGGGGAGGGCTTGGAATGGGATGAGGCTTGGAATATTTGCGAAAAAACCTTTGCATACACCAATCATACGGTGATGCCCGAAGCACTGGAAACCTGGCCGGTGGATCTGATCGGCAGGCTTTTACCCAGACATCTGGAAATTATATATGAAATTAACCGGCATTTTCTGGATGCTGCAAGAAAACGCTTTCCGAACGACCCGCATCTTCCGGCCGAACTCTCCCTTATTCAGGAGAGCACCGTACGAAAAGTCCGAATGGCTCATTTGGCGATAGTGGGGAGTCATTCCGTCAACGGGGTTGCCGAGCTTCATACCCGCATTCTGAAAGAAGGCTTGTTCAAAGATTTTGATCGAATTTTTCCGGGCCGGATCAGAAACGTCACCAACGGCATCACCCCGCGCCGATGGCTGCATCAGGCAAACCCTTCTCTTTCCCGGTTGATTACATCCACCATCGGTTCCGACTGGATCTGCGATCTCAATCAACTCAAAAACCTTATACCCTATGCCGACGCCCCGGAATTTCGCAAGGCATGGATCAAAACAAAACAGGACAACAAGAAGCGGCTCGCCCGGTATATTTTGCGTAAAATCGGATTGGGCGTAAACCCGGAAACGCTGTTTGACGTTCATGTCAAGCGACTGCATGAATACAAACGCCAGCTTCTCAACCTGCTGCATGTGGTCACGCTGTATAATCGCATCAGAGAAAATCCTCGGGCCGATGGGGTATCTCGTACCGTCATTTTTTCCGGAAAGGCGGCCCCGGCCTATCATCAAGCCAAAAGGATCATCAAACTGATCAACTCCGTGGCGGATGTCGTCAACAACGACCCGGAAATTCGGGGAAAACTCCGGGTTCTTTTTCTTCCTAATTACTGCGTCTCCCAAGCCGAAAAAATCATTCCGGCGGCGGACGTGTCGGAACAAATTTCCACGGCGGGCATGGAAGCTTCCGGAACAGGGAATATGAAAATGGCGCTCAACGGGGCCCTCACCATCGGCACGCTGGACGGTGCCAATGTAGAAATCATGGAAGAAGTGGGCCGGGAAAATATTTTCATCTTCGGCTTAACGGCTGAAGAAGTTGCGGCCTTGCGCACCGGCGGTTATGATCCGGGAAAGTATGTGGAAAATGATCCTGAGCTGAAAAAAGTTCTCCATATGATCGGATCGGGGTTTTTTTCACCCGAAGAACCTCGATTATTTGTGCCGATTGTCAAGACGCTTCTCGATGAAGGGGACTATTATATGTTGCTGGCTGATTACCGGTCTTATGTAACGGCCCAGGAAGAGGTCGGCCGGGTATTTTTAAATCCTGATGAATGGACCCGGCGATCCATTTTAAATACTGCGAATATGGGCAAGTTTTCCAGTGACCGGGCCGTTATGGATTATGCATCGGCGATTTGGAACGTACAGGCTGTGTCATGACAAAGAATTGCGAGATGGCTGCCTTCGAAGCAACCAACGACCATAGGAGAAAATGCCCATAACCATGACAAAGTTTCCGAATGATAACTCAAATTTCGTGTCCATTGCCCGGCAGCCCATTTTTGACAGAAAGCGGCGACTGTGGGGCTATGAGATTTTCTGTGTGGGAATCGTTGAATCAACAGGCCCGGATTCTTTGGAAGAAAGCGTTGC
>JBAUWG010000409.1:0-2139 GCA_049583675.1 Desulfobacterales bacterium
TAATTTCCGAAATACCGGAGTTAGTGTAAAAAGTGGATTTTGCAAAGTAAAAGGAAAAAAGCTTATAATTTTGGACAAAACCAGATCATTGGCAGATAAGAATGAGGTGATTTTATCCTGTTTGAGTAAAATGCCCCATGAAGATATATATATCGTTCCATATTTACGTGAGTTGTTGAGTAAATATCATAATGATGGATAATTTTAATTGAAGATTTTCACAGATTCGGATTTATCGGGAAATTTTTTCTAAAATTTGCGAAAAGGTAACCTTTGCAGAAGACCCGCTCATACAGCCAACCTGCATAAAAGTTTACATAATATATCTTATCAGACGTTAATACAATGGTAATAAAAAGCCGGCAGGTACATCTGCGGTAATTCGGATTTGCTCCATTGATTTCAGGATTTGTATTGTAGGGCAGGATCAACTATGTTAATAAATTTAATTTGGGTTATAGATGGTTCCAAATTCTTCGTTCAATGTTCATAGTTGTAGTTATCAATGACATCCGGAAATAGCTCATATACATTGCTAAAGGATGCCCTTGCTGCAAAACCGTGAACCATGAACCTTATATAGTATTTCGTTTTGAAACAGGAAAGCAGCAGGACGTTTTTGATGGATATAAATTCATCGCCTAACGGCATCCAGTATATGGGGCCTTCAACCACCGAAAAATCTCGCATATATTCGGTTTCAGAACTCACCTCAGAGATTAAAGATATACTTGAGGATAAATTTCCATTTATTTGGATTTGCGGAGAAATATCGAATTTTAACATTCCGGCTTCGGGCCATTTTTACTTTACATTGAAAGACGAACATTCCCAGGTCAATGCCGTAATGTTCCGCAATCAAAACCGGAATCTGAAATTTCATCCCGAAGACGGATTGCGTATCAAGGGATTGGGCAGAATCAGTGTATATGAACCGCGTGGAACCTACCAGATTATATTTGAATATCTTGAGCCTCAAGGGACAGGCGCCATCCAGCTGGCGTTTGAGCAATTAAAGAAACAACTTTTCGAGGAAGGGCTTTTTGATGAAAAATACAAGACACCCCTGCCCTTTCTTCCTCAAAAAATCAGCATCATAACATCACCATCCGGCGCGGTTATTCACGATATTTTAGAGATCATTAACCGCCGCTTTCCAAATATCGCTTTAGAAATTATACCCGTAAAGGTGCAAGGATTTGGTGCTGAACAGGAAATTATCGAAGCCATAGCATTGTTAAATGCAAGATTCGAATCGGATGTGGCGATATTGGCCAGAGGTGGTGGTTCGCTGGAAGATTTTCATGCATTTAATTCAGAAGGTGTTGCAAGGGCTATTTTTGGATCCAGGGTCCCGATTATCTCCGCGATCGGTCATGAAACCGATTATAGCATCACAGATTTTGTAGCGGACTTGCGAGCACCGACACCGTCAGCCGCAGCCGAACTGGTGGTTCCCTTAAAAATAGATCTCTCTCGAAAAATTGCCGATCTTTCGACGGCGTTAACCCATCGCTTTATGCGAACAGCCGAACATTATCAAATAATTTTAAGAGGACTGTCGAAGCGTCTGATTCATCCAAACAGAAAAATTACAGATTTGAGACTCCGCACGGATGATATGTTGGGCAGGCTGCATAGGGCGCTTAAAAACAGTATGCGTCATCAACATAGTTCCGTAATGAGGCATATCGAAAGACTCCATGCCAACACGCCGCTGATACCGGTAAAAAATCATAAAGATAAGCTTCATCAAAAATGCGATAATCTCTTTATTTATATAAAAATACTTATAAATCACAAACACTTCAAATTGCGAGAGCTTTACGCTAAACTTCATACTCTGAATCCTGGCGCAATTCTGGCAAGAGGATACAGCATTACCAGGACGATTCCGGATGCAGTGGTTGTCAGAGACCCCCAAGACGTGTTCATCGATCAGGACATCGAGGTTACCGTCGCCAAGGGTTCATTTATTTGTTCGGTAAAAAGGAAATAAAACATCATGGCGAAACAGACCTTTGAAAAAGCAATGGAACAGCTCGAAGAAATTGTCCAAGAACTTGAATCCGTTGATCTGCCGCTTGAGAAAGCCATAAAAAAATTTGAAGAAGGCGTTCAATTGGCCAAATTCTGTTC
>JBAUWG010000410.1:0-3530 GCA_049583675.1 Desulfobacterales bacterium
GTAATTTGCGCATCCTCTTCCTCCTCATTAAAAGCTATGTTAAAAATTTCAAAAAATATATTTTCACGGGAGATCTACAACATACTGCAAACAAAATAATTTATTGAGGCTAGGTTTTTTCACCTTCTTGAAGCAGGCTGTATTGAAATAAGACAACACTTATGCTAAATAATAATAAAAATTTCAATGAAAAAAGTGATACCGAGCACTTTTTTTTAAAAACACAGTTTAAGGGTAACCTAAGATGAAAATTACTTTTTACGGCGCGGTACGGGAAGTCACAGGCTCCATGCATCTTATCGAAACTCAGGACAATCGTATTTTACTCGACTGTGGTATGTTTCAAGGGCGGCGAAACGAGACCAATCTAAAGAACAGAACTCTCCCGATCGACCCGGCAACCATCACCAACGTCGTGCTCTCCCACGCCCATATCGATCATTCCGGCCGGATTCCCATTCTGACGAAAAACAATTTCAACGGCCGCGTCGTCTGCACACGGGCAACGGCAGATGCCAGTGTTTACCTTCTCATGGATTCAGCGCATATCCAGGAATCGGATGCCGATTATCTGAACTATAAAACCGTTCGATCTTTTCTATCCGAATCGAATGCTTCAGGTCCGAATAAAAAAATTTCCAAGAAAGAACTCGATCATATCAAAAAGGAACTGAAAAAAGAGGGTCACCGGATAAACACCGAAAAAATCAACGAATTTCTTGCGAAATATCGTCTCGAAGGCGTGACGCCGCTGTACGGTATCGAGGATGCACAAAACGCGCTCGGGTCTTTTGAAGGGTATCCCTACCGTACGCCGATAACCATCGGAAACAAAGCCGTCTGCACATTCTATGAAGCGGGTCATATCTTGGGATCGGCCATATCCATCCTTAAATTCAATGAAAACGGTCAATCATATACCATTTGTTATACCGGGGACATCGGCAGATTCGATAAGCCGATCATTAAAAATCCTGCGCTTCGATTTTTAGACGGCGACCTCGATATTGATTTAATGATTATGGAAAGTACTTACGGGGATCGCCTGCACGAACCATTGAAGGATTTAAAGCCCCGGCTGAAAGAAATTTTTACCGAAACGTTTGAAAGGAAAGGGACGGTAATTATACCGGCTTTCGCTTATGGACGCACCCAGGAGCTGTTGTATATGATTCATGAATTATACAACGATGGCGAAGTTCAACGGATGCCGATATATGTGGACAGCCCGCTGGCCGCCCACATTACCCAGGTCTTTGGAGAACATCCCGAGGTTTATGACAATGAAACCCATGAAACCTTTTTAAAGAAAGGGATAAACCCGTTCTTTTTTGAATCGGTTCATTTTGTCGGTTCAGTGGAAGAATCCATGGCCCTGAACCGGGACGAAAAACCGCACATCGTCATTGCAGCGTCGGGAATGTGTGAGGCCGGTCGCATCCTGCATCATCTGCGCCATAAAATCCACAACCCCCGTCATACGATTCTCATTGTCGGTTATATGGCAAAAAACACGCTGGGATGCCGCATTCTCGATCAGGGCGAAGCCTATGAAAAATCAGGACGAAAGGGCCCGCCCCCTCTATTGAAATTTTTAAACAAAACATATCCGTTAAGGGCTCATGTTGAAAAGCTGGACGGCTTTTCCGCCCATGGCGATAAAAACGAGATGATCTGTTTCCTCAAAAAAGCCAATCTAAAAATAAAAAAAATTGCCGTGGTTCACGGCGAGGAAGATCAATCCTTGGCATTTGCAAAATATCTGCAAGATGAAGGCTTTCCGGCGTTCGTACCCCATCCGGGAGACACGATTCATGTGGCCCCCGATTGATGAAAAAAACTCAAATCTCAAAGCTGAAAGCTCAAAGTGCCCAGGAAAACAATTCGCATGGAATCGAATCAAATGCCGATACCGTATTCCAGAATAAAGACTTTTCTTTTTGGGCTGTCGCTTTTTCGACGTTTATCTGTATGCTCTTCGGCGCCAATGCCGTGGCCATTAAAATCAGCCTTAAAGGCCTGGGGGTATTTACCACGGCCGGCATCCGATTCGGCATTGCCTCCATCGCTATTTTCTTGTGGGCCAGAATCAGCGGACGATCCTTTAGCATCAAAAAGGGACAAATCCATCAACTTTTAATTATCTCCGTGATTTTTACCACCCAGCTTTCTTTTTTCTACCTTGGGCTCAGTAAAAGCAATGCGTCCCGCGGGACCCTTCTGGTGAATTTCCAACCTTTTTTTACCATGTTTCTGGCACATTTTTTTATTCCCGGCGATCGGATTACCAAACGGAAAATCATGGGCCTTTTGATGGGGTTTACAGGGGTTGCGTTTGTGTTTTTAGAGAAAAAAGGTGTGAAGAGCAATCTGAACACCGGGGATTTGATGATCCTGGCGGCCGCCTTTCTCTGGGCGTGCAATGCAGTCTATACTAAACGGGTCATCTCCGCCTTCCAACCGTTTATGATCGTCCTTTTTCCGATGATATTTTCCGTGCCCTTCTTTTTTTTGGGAGGTGTTTTGTGGGATGGACACATGATTGGCTTTGTCAATGTCGAAATTATCGGGGCGATGGCGTATCAAAGCCTGATTGCGGCAACATTCGGTTTTGTGGCCTGGAACAGTCTGTTGCAAAGATATGGCGCCGTAGCCTTGCACTCCTTTGTCTTTGTTATGCCCATCACCGGTGTCTTGCTGGGAGGGCTGATCTTAAAAGAACCGATTACCATTAATATCGTTGTCGCAATGGTCCTGATCGTTTCCGGAATTCTGATGATCCACTATAAACAAAAAAAACCAATGCCGCTGTATCCTTTGGGGAGAAACGTGTAACCACTTCCAAGACCTACTGTTGAAAAAAATATGCAGCAGTGCTAATAAAGATCATTATACAACCCAAGGCGCCTCTGCAAAAAAGGCCAAACCATGTTCAACCCATTTCAAAATTTCCGCTTTGATCTGGCTTCAAAACTGATTCTATCCGTAGGATTCATCCTGCTTTTGAGCCTATCAATATGGGCCTATTTCAACATTAAATACCAGACCCAAAAGATCATGAAAGATATCATGGTGGAAACCGACCGGTTAAGCAATACCATCATTCTCGGAACCCATTATGCCATGATGTTGAACTCCAAAGAGGACATCAATCATATCATCAACAATATCAGCAAACAGAAAGAGATCGATACGATTCGCATATACAATAAAAAGGGGCAGATAAAATTTTCAAACCGCCCTTCGGAACTTAACCTGATGACCAACATAAAGGCGGAAGCCTGTGATGTGTGTCACCGGAAAAATCCACCGCTGATTGAACTTGGGCTGTCGGAAAGAACCAGAATCTTTTCTTCTTCAAAAGGTTATCGCTTGTTGGGAATTATCAGCCCCATCCGGAATGAAAGCGGGTGTTCATCCGATGCGTGCCATGTGCATCCCCAGGGAAAGAAGGTCCTGGGCGCTCTGGATGTGGTGATCTCTCTGGATCAGACGGATAAAAGCATTGCTTTTCTTAAAGACAGTAACAT
>JBAUWG010000411.1:0-2204 GCA_049583675.1 Desulfobacterales bacterium
TTTTAAATCCGGAAAAGAATTAAAAGATCGTGTAGATTATTAAGCGGTTGTTTGGTTTTCAGTCGATGCCTGGATTTGAGTCGATATTGGGTCAAGAAAAGCCGATACGACTTTTGAAGATGTTTCTTCAAAACGAGGCGATACCCCATGCTCTTTTATTTCTCGGAATTAACGGGGTGGGTAAAACCACCACAGCAAGGGCGTTTGCCATGGCATCCAATTGTCTGGCCGTGAAAAACAGGCATCTTTTTTTTGAGGAAGGTGCCCCATCGATTAATAGCACGGCACAGGATTCAACGGCAAAAATCGACATTTGCCCAGGTTGCAAATCATGCAACAAAATCGAGAAAGGCAGTCACCCGGATGTTATTCTGGTTGAACCGACGGGCCCTTATATCAGGATTAATCAAATACGTAATCTATGCAGCATCCTCACCATGAAACCTTATGAGGCAAGATTACGGGTGGTTATCATTAAGAATGCTCAGGCCATGAATCCTTCAGCGGGGAATGCGCTCCTGAAAGTGTTGGAAGAACCTCCGGATCGAACAGTTTTGATCCTTACCGCGATGCAGACATCTGATCTTCTTCCTACGATTGTATCCCGTTGCCAGCATATTCGATTTAATCCAATTCCCGGCAATCATCTCAAGAGGATGCTAATGGAAAAACAAGGCGCAGGTCCCGAAGATGCCGAAATCTTGACCATCATGGCAAACGGAAGCTTTTCCAGGGCGCTGTCCATGATGCGCCAAATGAAAAAAACGAACTGGATAAAGCAAAGGGCTTGGCTACTCAATGAAGTTGAATCATTGCCTTTAATGCCCACGCCTTTATGTCTGGCGCTTGCGGAGACCTTATCAAAAAATAAAGAAACCTTAACGGATTCGCTGGAAGTGATGAAATCATGGTTCAGAGATCTCATTGTATGCCGATTTCATCCTGCAAAAGTGATGAATAAAGATATCATCGAAAAGATTCATAAAAGTTCGAACAAAATGACCGTTGATTCACTACTTTCAAAAATTGAATACATTCATTCGGCGCAGAAAAACATTCAGTTAAATTCCAATCTGCGTCTGACATTGGAAGTGTTGATGATGCGACTGGCAAGAGCTTAAATCACAATCTTAGGCTTTTGAATCGTTAGGGTTTCAACAAAATAAAGAAATTGAATATATGAAAAGAGTCGTTGGAATTAGATTTAAATACGCCGGAAAGGTGTATGATTTTGACAGCGGTGCATTTGTCCTCCATCGCGGGGATCATGTCATCGTTGAAACGGAACAAGGACTCGGCATGGGGGTGGTGGTTATCCCACCGACCCCATTCGATGAATCTGCCGCCAGTCCATCGGCCAAGCCCCTTAAAAAAGTGTTTCGCCTGGCAAACCCGGATGATTTTTCTCAAAGAGAAAAAAATATAGAAACGGAAAAAAAAGCTCATGCCTTCTGTCTCAGCTGCATTCGCGAACTGGGACTTAAAATGAATCTTTTTAGTGTTGAGAGTTCCTTTGACGGCAGCAAATTGATATTTTTTTTCACTTCCGAAGGTCGTGTTGATTTCCGTCAACTTGTCAAAATGCTGGTCAAAGAATTTGGCGTACGCGTCGAGATGCGACAGGTTGGGATACGTAATCAGGCAAAAATGTGCGGCGGCATCGGAAGATGCGGTCGAGAAATATGCTGTTCGGCATTTATCGAAAGATTTGGACCTGTCTCCATACGGATGGCAAAGGAACAAGGACTGTCGCTAAATCCTACCAAAATCTCCGGCCAATGCGGCCGGCTCATGTGTTGCTTGACCTTTGAACATAAAATGTACCATGAGATACAAGAGAATTTTCCAAAAATCGGCGCAAAGGTGACCACCAAAGACGGGAAAGGGAAAGTGGTCAGACATAATGCGCTGTACAATCGGATTGCCGTTCGATTGGATAACGGCGAGGAAATAGAGACGGGGGCAGATGAGATTATCAATGACTGACCCTATAGGTAGGGATTTGCGTTTCGCACCTTCAGATCGAAGTCAGGAGAACAGATGGTAGATCCTTTTTATATCACGACGCCCATTTATTACGTGAATGCCCGCCCCCATCTTGGACATGCTTATACCACCATTGTGGCCGATGTCGCTTCCCGGTTTCATGCCATGTGCCAAGCAAAGACTTTTTTTCTGACCGGCACAGATGAGCACGGCGACAA
>JBAUWG010000412.1:0-3861 GCA_049583675.1 Desulfobacterales bacterium
ACACGGGACTGCATAAAAGCACTCGAGATGGTGTTCTCGATCGATCATATCAAATCAGCCATAGATTTTGGAACAGGAACGGGAATCCTTGCCCTGGCCGCCTCACTGCTCGGGTGCGGCAGAATACTTGCCGTTGATCTTAATTTTCTGGCCGCGAGTACGGCCTTGCGGAATATACGCTTAAATAATCTGGAAAATGGTATCATGGTTGTTCAGGGACGAGCGGAAGATTTTATTGACTCCGTTTCTGATCTTGTGATAGCGAATATTCATTATGATGTAATGAAGGATCTGATTGCTTCCCGGAAGTTTTATAATAAAAAGTGGTTCATTCTGTCCGGTCTGTTGCAAAGCCAGGCAACAGCGGTACGGGGCGATTTATTCCGTAATCGAATAAACATTATTAACGCTTGGGAATGCGACGGTATTTGGCATACCCTCTTAGGGAAAAAGGATTAGCGATGCTTATTAAATGCTGGGGTTCGCGGGGCTCCATCCCTGTTTCCGGAGTAGAATATATCAAATACGGCGGGGATACCACCTGTCTTGAAATCAGAACCAAAAGCGATGATATTATTATTGTGGATGCCGGAACCGGCATACGAAGGCTGGGCAACAGCTTGATGGATGAAAATCGTTACAAGTATGACCTCCTGTTTACGCATTCCCATTGGGATCATTTAATGGGATTTCCATTTTTTAAACCGCTGTATGAAAAAAAGGCTGAATTCAGAATGTACCGATGCCCTTTTCACAGCAGATTCGTAGAAACGATTCTATCGAGGATTATGACCCCTCCGAGTTTTCCGGTCAGATATTCTGAAATTAGTGCGAAAATAGACTATATGGAAACTTCTGCCGGAGCGTTTGAGATCGGTTCGATGACCATTACGCCGATTCCTATCAGCCATCCCGACAAAGGCAGCGGGTATAAGTTTACCGAAGACGGAAAATCATTTGTCTTTTTAACAGACAACGAACTCGGTTTTATACACCCGGGCGGCCTGCCCTCCAGGGACTATCTGGAATTTTCCAAAGGCGCTGATCTTCTGATCCATGATGCCGAGTATATGCCTGAAGAATACCCCCTAAAAATTGAATGGGGGCACTCGGTATTCACGGAAGCCCTTGATCTGGCGATTGATGCGGGGGTCAAACAGTTCGGCCTGTTTCATCTAAACCAGGAAAGAAGCGATCAGCAAGTGGAACACATGGTCGAGATTTGCAAAGAGATCATTGCTGACAGAAATCATCCCCTTGACTGTTTTGCCGTGGCTTGCGATATGACTTTCACGCTTTAATTGGGCTGAATATTGATTAGAAGTGGTTTCAAAGCCTTCAATCGGGTTCGAGGTCAAGGCAAACTGTGAAGGCCAACCGCAGAAATATCGAGAATATTTCGAGGATTGGACGCCACAGTTTAACACAGAGATTGAGCCCGAGGGGAGGTTTTGAAACCACTTATAGGAGGTTACAATGCTTCGGGCGGATCTTTATGAGGGAAAAATAGAAATTGAATCGTATATCTCCCCCAACGACTGCAGGGCCTGCGGGTTTTTCAGCAGAAAAGAGTTTTTGGAAAAACTCCGTTCCGGTCGACTTAAACCCCTAAACTGCAAGATGGCCAAGATGCGTTTTTTATCTCTACTCTGGGCAGTCAGGCCCAATGAGATTTTACCCGAAGTAGAGGTGCTGCAGCTTCCGGCCCCCGGCCCCATAGGTCTCTTTCCCATTAATCAACCGGGAAAAGATTCGCCGATTTTAGTGTCCGGCAACTCGACGATCACCGGTGAAGTTCTCACTGCGGTGCTCTCCACCACATCGAGTCCGTTCTGGTATTTGGTCGTGGATACGGACGGGCATACCGTGGATATGGCAATCGTCTATAAAGTTATGACCGCTGAGCGGGTGATGAAGGGAATCCACCGTGAAAATATCGATCACCTTGCACCGGACGCCACCCTATTTTTGCCGGGCTTTGCAGCCGGCATTCGGGACGATCTGGCTGAGCTAAGCAGCCGATCCGTTAACGTCGGGCCGGTTTGCGCCGCTGAACTACCGTTGTTTTTCGGAGAAAAATACTGGAAGGTGGCCTGAGAACAGATAACAGAGATCGGAAGTCAAAAGCAGAACAAACGAAAATGGCTTTCCATTCAGACACTAAAAAGTATCCAACTATCTGATTTCAAGGCAATAGACATTCCTTTTCTCATAGTAGATTTGATCGATATGGTAATTCTCCGACGGATTGAGGTCCAGGACAATCCTCAAGGTGGCGGAACCAGGGTGCAAATATGTTCTTATTTGCCGGATCACGTTCCCATTTGTCGGGGTTTTGTAAGGTCCGCTCCAAGAAGAAACAGGCTTAATATCAATAACGACCTCCGGATGGTCGCCTTCCACTGTCCATATCTTGGGAACAAAATATTTATTTGAAGCAATAAAGAGCTTCTCCAGGTTTTTTTGAGGTTCAAACGTAATACTCTTAACAATAATCGTGTGTTGAGATAAGGTGTTCTCGGTTTGATGTTGCTTTGCGTCATTATCCGGGGGAGGTAGCGGCTTTGTTTTCTTTGGCTCAGATGAAGTTTCCCATTTACCGGTGATTCGGGTGAGCGTTTTTAACGGCTTCCACGTTTCCGATGTTATTTTCCATTTGCCGCCGGTATATATCATGGTCAACGTTTTTTCGCCGACATCTGAAATCTTCGAATCATGATACTGCTGAATAAATCTTGCAACGGCGGACTCCCCTTCGATAAAAACCCCCATATCGGATATATCCACCCGCAAATCACTGATCACATTAAAACGCTTCTTTTTCTGCTGCATCCAGCCCCGGTAATCAAGCCCTTTGGACCGAAAATCTTGACTGTAAAAAGACATGTAAGTGTCTATGTCGCGATTTTGCCAGGATTTGCACCATGCAAATACGCTCGCGCGAACATCATCGATTTTGCCTGCCCATGCAACCCCAGCCAGGCCAAAGAAAATCAGGCAGAGGATTTTCGCTCCCATTGATCGCAAATATGTGGATCTGACAAATGCCATAAATTTCAAATATGCAAAACTAAAATGTTGGAACTAAAAATAATGCCATGATTATCAAAGGAATCGGGTTTGAGTCAATCGATAAATATAAAGCCCGATGCCAAGAGAAAAGGTGAGGAAATTAGGATATCACGCCGCATTTTCGGCAAATATTTTTTTCTTATCCGTAATCTTCAACCCTAACGCCAAAACAATCTTTCGTTTTGTTTCCGGTCTGCATGACATTCCGTTTTCTATGCGTGTAATGGTTAGGGGTGAAATTTGGGCGCTTCTGGAGAGTTCAGCCTTGCTTATCATCAAAGATTCTCTGATTTCTTTGAGACTGTTTTTACTCATTTCTTTAGATCCCACTCATTATTTAAACCCTTAAGTTTACGATTTCGGCGATTTTTCTTTTGCATTGCAGATCGCATGCCAAAAACGGTATTCTAATAATAATATCTTAAATATCAATTAATTAGACAATAATAATGAATCGTTGGACCTGCGGTTGGGTGAAGAGCGATGTAAGATTGTGAAGTAAATATCTTAAAATATGAGTAATTTTTTACTCAATGAAACCATCAGATGAATATGATCGCGCTGGTGGATATCAAGGAGAGAAAGCTTGAACATTTACCAGTACCGCACACTGCCGATATCCACATGCACGAAATCGGACTTGGGATAGTACCCCACCCCGCCGGCTTTCAAACTCATGCAGATGTTCCGCAACCGTCTCGTGTCACAACCCGGAATCCGGATATCGACGGCTTCACCTTCCATGTGCAAACTGTTCTTGGCAACATTTTTACTTCTTCTTCGCAGCAT
>JBAUWG010000413.1:0-2022 GCA_049583675.1 Desulfobacterales bacterium
GTATTTTCGTTGATGAGTTGTGTATCCAGCAGTGCTTCCATCACCAAATCATAGTCGTGCTCGGCATATCCCAGAAAGAGATTTGCAATATGCTGCATGGTTTCAGGGTCCAGATAACCCGTGATGCCGAAATCCACCAGCCCCACACGGCCGTCAAACATGACGATGGTATTTCCGGAATGGGGATCGGCATGGAAAAATCCGAAATCCATCAATTGGCGGGAGAAGGAACGAAGCCCGATCATTGCGATCTCTTTTGGATCGATGCCGTGAGCCCTGATCTCCTCCACCCGGTCCATTTTAATGCCGGGAATATGTTCCATGGTCAGGACCGATTTGGTGGTGGTGTCCCAATGGACCTGTGGGATATGTATTTCTTCCACTTCCTTGAAGTTTCTAGCAAATTTCTCGATATTTCCGGCTTCGATGAACATATCGAGCTCTTTGAAAATAGTCCGCTCGAATTCTTTTACCAGATTGACGGCGCCGATGATGCGGGCGATTTCAAACGTTTTTTCAGCCCGTCTCGCAAAAGCGTACATCAGGCGAATATCTTTTTTGATTTCCTTGTCGATTCCGGGGCGAACCACTTTGACGGCCACCTGTTCGCCGCTGAACAGTTTAGCCAAATGGACCTGCGCCACAGATGCGGCGGCCATGGGTTCCCGAGCAAATTCGGCGAAAATGTCTTCCAGAGGATGCCTCAGCTCTTTTTGAATGATATCCCGGATATGGTTGAAAGGCACCGGCGGCACCTGGTCCTGAAGTTTTGTAAACTCATCAATATATTCGGGCGAGAATATGTCGGCACGGGTAGAGAGTAATTGGCCGAGCTTGATAAAACTGGGGCCGAGTTCTTCCAGCGCGTACCGAAGTCGCTGGGGAGACGGAAACCCGTTTTGGATCTTCCATTCCTTTTCTGCTTGATCGACGGACTTGTTTTCTGTTTTTTTGAAAAGCCTTTGGGTAATATCTCCAAAACCGTGTTTGACCAGAATTCGGATTATTTTTCCAAGCCGAAAGAGTTCTTTCACACTCCCATCCTCTTAAGTAGTGCTTGACCGAAAAACCTGCTTTTCGATCAAAAATTCGAAATTCGAAACATAAAATATTCGATATTCGGATTTTGCCTGAACATGACCTCCCGTTCAGACACTAACGATCAATGCATTGATCTTTCAAGTTCTCTATATTCAGACTTGAATCTCGTAATACAGGTTTTTCACGAAAAATTCGATTCAGCTTTCCTCGTGTGCAATCTTTCCGGCTTTGGGCCATTTTTTGCCGATTTCTTTCAGCTTTTCAGGGTCTGCGATATACCGCTCGAGGTAACCGCAATCAATACAGACATAATTATCCAGTGCGGCAATGGAAACAATGCTGATGGGGATACTGTTGCTGCCGAAAGGGCCGCTTTTCGGCACGATTTCGACGCCTGCATAGACCGCTTCGGATCCGCATTTGGGGCATTTTCCTTGTTTCAAGTGAACACCTCCTCACCCGGATAAACCGGACATTAAAATGTTTATGTATTACTGCATCATGCAACGATATTTGTCAAGCCTGTAACCATTGTACCATCGCCATCTCTTTATCATCAATAGCGCAGGCCGTCGATGACAAAATATATTCCCACGCCGATCATCATCACCGATGCAATGCCCGAAACCGACGACAAAGCCGGTGGTTAAAAAGGTAAGGCATAGGGTCTCAATAGATGACATCGAAAATAAACTCCACAAAGCCCATGTCTGGAACGGTAACCTTTGCTTTCCAAATATTTTCAGCTTGAAACTCTGCTGGCACTGGACGTGATGTGGTTTTGTTATCTGAATCGACCCTATTGACCTCCGGAAACAAAAGATTGGCGTGTTCGAAAAAAGACAGAAAAACGACCTTTGAAAATGCATCTTCGTTTGTTTGTTTGGAATTTGTCTTTATTAATATGTCGCCCTGAACACATCAAGCATTATTTAGTATCCATCCATAAATGGTCTTTTTGCCCGATCTCAGCGTTATGCT
>JBAUWG010000414.1:0-4006 GCA_049583675.1 Desulfobacterales bacterium
AACAAAAATCCTCATTTATGGATGGACACTAACGAAGATATGGCAGGTTAAGAACGGATTGACTTTGATGATGCAGGCGTTATGTTGAATGTCAGATATGCGGCGCTTTGAAGTTTAAACGATTAAAGGATAAATTTTTATTCAGGAGGATGAAACAGTGGCGATAAAGGCATATGCTGCAAATAAAGCCGGAGGAAGACTCGACCCTTTTGAGTACGATCCCGGAGCGCTTGGAATCGATCAGGTTGAAATTGACATCCGCTCTTTCGGCGTCTGTCACAGCGAATAGCAACGATGCTGGAATTCGCCGCCAGACACGGTATCGGTCCGATCACTGAAACATTGCCCATGTCTAAGGTCAATGACGCCATGGAAAAGCTTCGCGCAGGCAAACCGCGTTTTCGACGGGTGCTCGAAAACGACATGGATTGAATTCAAGATAACGATTAGGAGCAAATGAAAACCCAGCGTTTAAAAGAGAAATTAAAAACATTGCCCGATGAGCCCGGCGTTTACCTGATGAAAGATAAGCCCGGAAATATTATCTACATCGGAAAAGCAAAAAACCTGCGCAACCGGTTGAAGGCGTATTTTGCTGGTACAAAGGACGAAAGGGCATTAATGCCCTTTTTGACAGAGGAAATTGCAGATGTTGAAACAGTGGTCGGCGGAAACGAGAAAGAAGCACTGATACTGGAAAACGAGCTCATTAAACGCCACAAACCTCGGTTCAATATCAAACTGAAAGAGGGCGGAACATTCGTTTATCTTCGCCTGGATCTTGATCGAACCTACCCGCGTCTCGAAGTCACGCGGCGGGTAAAAAAAGATGGCGCGCGATATTTCGGTCCGTATCCCGCAGCCCGGGCACTTCGTGAAACACTCCGGGTAATGAACCGTTATTTTAAACTGAGAACCTGTTCGGATCATGATCCGGGCCGGCACAAACGTCCCTGCCTGTTATGTCAGATCAGCACATTCCCGGAATCTTCAGTTTACGATATTCCTTCTAAAGATTATCGCCGTCATGTGAAAGATGCCGTCAGTTTTCTTCAAGGCAAAAAACCGGAATTGCTGAATTCGCTTCGACATCGCATGGAGAAGGCCTCCGGCGATCTTAATTTTGAAGAAGCGGCAAGGCTAAGGGATCAGATCGAAGCGATCAAACGAACCCTTGAGCCACAAGCCGTTATTTTTAAAACCGATTTGGATGCGGATGTGTTGGGTTTCTTTCAGATGAACAATTTTTGCACGGTATATTTGGTTTTTGTAAGACACGGGAGAGCGATCGGTGGGCGGGCTTTGTCTTTTGAGGCGGCAGAGAAATTTTCGGGAAAAGATCGGCTGGCTTCTTTTTTGACGCTTTATTACAGCCGGGAACATTTTGTTCCCGATGAGATTTGGCTCCCCTTTGGCATTGAAGGTCAAAGCGCATTGGAAGAAGTTCTCTCGGAAAGAAAGGATGCAAAGGTATCTATTGTTGTTCCAAAAACAAAAGACAAAAGGGCACTGTTAATGACAAGCCAAAGGAATGCGCGTCTGTCGCTGTATCAGTCTCAAAAAGGCGATCGGCAAACTTTCGCCACCTTGATGAATCTGCAAAATCAATTAGGACTTGAGCATATGCCGCGTTATATGGAATGCTTTGATGTCTCCCATTTTAAGGGGGATGCCATTGTGGCCGCCAAAGCAGCGATGAAAGACGGCAAACCGGATAAAAACCGTTACCGCCGGTATAAAATAAAATCGGTCACTCTCGGAGATGATTACGCTGCCATGCACGAAGCTGTTTTTCGCCGGTTAAGGCATGGGATGGAAGAGAATGATCTCCCGGACTTGATCGTATTAGACGGAGGAAAAGGTCAGCTCACAGCAGCCCGACGGGCGATGAGTCAACTGAAAATTTCCGGCATCGATATGATTGCCCTGGCAAAAGACAGGAATAAAAAACGAAAAGACACCGCTGAGTTTATATATTTGCCGGGGAAAAAGAAAGCCGTGGTGCTGAAGCAATCTTCCGCAGAACAGCTCATATTGATGCAGCTCCGTGATGAAGCGCACCGATTTGCCATCACCTATCAAAAAAGACTGCTTCGGGAAACGGTCATCGCTTCACGTCTGGATCGCATCCCCGGCATCGGAAAAAAGCGGCGAAAATCTCTTTTGCGGCGGTTCGGATCGATCAAACGCATTGCCGCAGCGAGCACTGACGATCTTGCTCAGACCAAGGGTATCGGACAACAAACAGCCCGGGATATTCTCTTTTCTCTGAAAACAGAAAATCAGCCGACTAAACCCCGCGAATCTTTCACGTCAGTGAGCCGGGCAAATAATCAATCAACCTAATTTAACGTGTTAACGGATAGGCTCACCCTGCGAACACGTCCGTCAAACTACTTTACTCTATAATCATAATGATTATATTCAAAAAATTGGACGACGGTGTATTCGATCAGGTGACCAATGTGGCGATGCTCCCGGGAATTCCAAAATACGCGTTTTCGCTCTACAAGTGAACTTGAATCCATCAAACTCAAGGCAGGTCAAAAATGGCAAAATTGATTAAAGAAAAACTCGAAAAGGGAAGGCTTCACATCGAGTCCCCGCTCATGGGGGAATCTCTCGTCAGCAAGACATTACTCAAGAAGACCGAAGCCACTGAGTATTTCCGGATGCAGCCTGAAATTAATATTATCAAGATCGGCGGGCAAAGTATCATGGACCGGGGAGGAAACGCTTTATTTCCCATTCTTGACGTCTTGATCAAAGTGAAAGACAAGCACAGAATTTTGCTGATGACCGGAGGCGGAACCCGGGCTCGGCATGTATATAATATCGGCGTAAATTTAGGGATGCCAACCGGTGTGTTATCTAAATTGGGGGATAAAGTGTCCTGGCAAAACGCGGAAATGCTTTCGGTTCTGCTGGCAAAACACGGGGGGGTAAAGATTGGTCACGGAGACAACTTGGAACAACTAACCATGTTTTGTCGTCAGGGTTATATGCCCATTACTTACGGAATACCGCCTTACGGTTTTTTCGAGCATCCCGCCGAACATGGCTCAATTCCTCCACACCGAACAGATTGCGGCGCTTTCCTCCTGGCGGAAAATATCGGAGCCCGATCTTTGATATTTTTAAAAGATGAAAAAGGGCTTTTTGACAAAGACCCCAAAAAAGTCCCGAGATCAGAGATCGCCAATCTTAAATTCTACGATCGTATCTCTGCCCGGGAACTCATTGCGCTGGATCTGGATGATTTAATCATCGAACGTCCGATACTTACATTGCTGCAAAGAGCGAAGTGTCTGAAGGAACTGCAAATCATCGATGCATTAAGACATCCGGAATACATATCCGCTGCGTTGGAAGGTGAGCATGTGGGCACCATTATTTATAAAGACCAGTAGAATCCAGACTCAAAAGACCAAAATTCGAAAATCCAAACAACGTCCTGCCTTTGAAATTTTTGGTCATTGAATATTGGAATTTGGTGCTTGGAATCTGTGATTTTAAACACAAAACTGCAGACAAGGCCAAATACCCTAATATAGTCCCAAAAACCCTGTTTCTAATATAAGACGAGATGGCTGTAAGTGTTTATTGCCCGTTGCCGTTTTTATGACCTTTCCCGGCTTCCAAATAGACGACTTCAGTGCCCGATTCCCTGCTAATTTGATCGAGTTCTTTTTTGCGGATATGCTTGACATAAATTTTAAGGTCCGAACCGCTGACACCGACAATGCGAAATCTTGGTTTTTTTTCGCCCTTTTCAACCTTCCGTCTTTCTCGAACAAATATTTTAGTTGCCATTTTTGCCTCTCACGTGATACTATTTTTAAGGTTATATTTATTGGTTATATATATATCTTTAGAGGATATATGTCAAGAAAAACATCTAGTATGACTAAAAAGTCACGGCATCCGGGTTCCAAGAAAGCCGAACGGTATATCCAGTCCTCGATTTTAATGACGCTGAAGATCAGATCTTCATATGGCTATGAAC
>JBAUWG010000415.1:0-3222 GCA_049583675.1 Desulfobacterales bacterium
CGCAAAGATATAAAAACCTATCATCAAATTATTGAAATTAATGGTAAAAAATACCTCTATTATGCCCTTCCCTTTATGACAACCCAAAAATCCTGTCTGAAATGTCATGGAGATCGTCAAACCGCCCCCAAGCAACTGAAGCAACTTTACTCGGGAGGCGGCGGGTTCAATGACAAAATCGGGAATATCCGGGCTATCGAGTCGATCCGGATACCGCTGGAAGGAGAATTAAAAACCGCCCATATCATTTTTATTGCCCTCCTGGCAGGATTCATGTCTCTGTTTTTTCTGTTATTCCTTAACCGGCGCCAGAAAAATTTGATCAATGTTCATACCGAAAAATTAGAACTGGAAATTGCCGAACGCCTTCATGCGGTAACTGCCATGAAAAAAAGTGAAGAAAAATACAGACGGTTGATTAAAAATCTTCCCGGCATCGTATACCGGGGTTACCGTGACTGGTCGGTAGATTTTATCGACAATAAAATCGAACACATCACCGGTTATACCGCTGAAGAATTCAATACCCGGAAAATCAACTGGGCGGGTGTTATCTTTCCGGACGATATTCAATATGCCAGCGCAGATTTTCTTAAGGCCCTTAAAACAGAAGGTCAATCCTATGTTCGTGAATACCGGATCAAAGCCAAGGATAACAGCATCTATTGGATACAAGACCGGGGACAGGTGGTCCCGAATGGCGAAGAGGATGAATATATCAGCGGGGTCTTTTATGATATTACCCGGCAAAAACGGACCGAAGAAGAGAGCCTGCTTTTGGCCACCGCCATAGAACATGCGGCAGAGAGTGTTATCATATCCGACAAAAGCGGAAAGATTCAGTACGTAAATCCTGCCTTTGAGCAGCTCAGCGGTTTTTCAAGGGAAGACATCGTTGGACAGAACTTTCGCATCCTCAGGAGCGACAAGCATGACGAAGCTTTTTATAAGGAAATGTGGGAAGTCATTTCACGGGGCAACATCTGGTCGGGATACATCACCAACCGAATCAAAGACGATACCCTCCGCGAATTTGAAACCACAATCTCTCCGGTTCTCAACAGTTCAGGAAAAATCGTGTCCTTTGTTTCGGTTAACCGGGACGTCACCCAGGAGAAGGTACTCGAAGCCCAATTGCAACAGGCTCACAGGATGCAGTCCATCGGCACGTTGGCCGGAGGCATCGCCCATGATTTCAACAATATTCTCTCTGCCATTATCGGTTACACCGAGTTGACCGTTGATTACGTTGAAAAAGGATCCCTCCCTTACGACAACCTGCAAGAGGTGCTCGAAGCAGGAAACCGGGCTAAAGATCTGATCAATCAAATTTTAACCTTCAGCCGCCAGAGCGAACAAGACCTCAAACCACTTCAAGTAAAACTCATTGTCAATGACGCGCTGAAGCTGATCCGGGCGACACTCCCTTCCTCTATCGAGATTCGAACGGATCTTAAAAGCGATGCCGCCATTCTTGGAGATCAAATTAAGATCCACCAGATATTAATGAATCTTTGCACGAATGCAAGTCATGCCATGCAGGAAAAAGGCGGTGTGATGAGCGTAAGTCTTTCTGAAGTTGAGATCGATTCCGGCTTCATTTTCAAACATTTCGATATTAAATCCGGATCCTATCTCAAATTGTCAGTAAGCGACACCGGGCATGGTATGCCGCCAGGTTTGATGGAACATATTTTCGATCCTTTTTTCACCACCAAAGAAAAAGGCCAGGGAACCGGCATGGGGCTGTCTGTGGTCCATGGCATTGTGAAAAGTCATAACGGCACCATCCATGCCTATAGTGAACCCGGAGAGGGTTCGACGTTTAATGTCTATCTTCCGGTCATTGAAAGGCAACTGGAGCAAAAAATCAGAGGCGAAAAACCGATTCCTCTGGGAACGGAGCACATCCTATTTGTCGATGATGAGGAATCGCTGATCAACATGGGGAAACAGTTGCTGGTATCTTTGGGTTACACTGTTACCAGTCGGATCAACAGTCTTGAAGCCTTTGAACTTTTTAAAAGCCGGCCGAATGCATTTGATCTTGTCATTACCGATCTCACCATGCCGAACATGGCCGGTGATGAATTGGCTTTAAAAATAATGTCCATTCGGCCTGAGATCCCGGTGATACTTTGCACCGGATTCAGCACCAGAATCACCGAAGAAAAAGCAAAAGGCATGGGCATCAAGGCATTTATTATGAAGCCCCTGATCAAAAAAGATATCGCCGAGACCCTCAGGCAGGTGTTGGATGGACAGCCATAACCCCTGAATCCCCTTGAGACAATCGTACGTATTCAGAGGGTGCGCTTCCCCGTGGAACGATACCTGCCCCGCTCGTGCCTCGAATGGCAGGCGGGTTTGCGAAGCGGTTTCGTCATGTTAGAACCCATCTCAAAATAATCTTTTGTCCCAACCTCGGCGTTGAAGCCTCGTTTTAAGTCCTCGACATACTTGAGTATGCCTGCGGGTTAATACTCGGCTTCGCCTTGATTTTGAACCAAAATCTTTATTTTGAGATGGCTTCTAGTGACTTTCTCCATTTTTCCGTCCATCGTCCATTAGAAGACCTCCCGCTACTTCATGAGAAGGTACACATTTTCCTTGCATGAAGATCAACACCAAAGGTATACACCGATTACATAAAAACAATGCATTTTAAAAGTTGAAACACTCAGTTTAGATTTCAGTAACATTCAGATGAAGCAGCAAGCCGGAAAAATTTTATTGGAAAAGAATAAACTTGACAGAGCCAAGCTATTCTTAGCCGCATTCAGCGGTATTTTACTGACATTGTCTTTTCCCAAAACCGGTATTTCTTTTCTGGCCTGGTTTGCCTTGGTACCGTTGTTCGTTGCATCAAGAAACCTCTCTTTTAAAAACAGTTTTTCGCTCGGCCTTCTGGCCGGATTGGTCCACTATCTCACGCTAATCTACTGGCTGGTTCACACCATGACGGCATACGGTCATCTTCCCTTTTTCGTAAGCCTGCCGATTCTTTTTCTTTTATCTTTCTATTTGGCGCTATATATCGCTTTCTTTTCAATGACCGTTACCCGCCTATGCTCAAGCCCTATTACCCTTTTCTTCACGGCGCCGTTGATATGGGTTTCACTGGAATACATCCGCTCGTTTCTTTTCACGGGTTTCCCATGGGAATTGTTAGGATACTCGCAATTTAACATGCTGCATATTATTCAGATATCGGACATATTC
>JBAUWG010000416.1:0-9527 GCA_049583675.1 Desulfobacterales bacterium
GCGTTGAGCTCTCGTCTCAAGTCCTCGACATACAGGAGAGTATGCCTGCGGGTTGATCCTCGGCCTCGCTTTGATCTCGATCGAAAATCCTAATTTTGAGATAGCTTCTAGTAGAAGCTATCTGCTCGAAAATGGGTCATTTGAGATTCAGTAAATTACAGTCCCGGTTGGTCGATACCGATGCTGCGGCGGACTTCGGATAACACCGGCTTCGCAATCGCTCGGGCAGCAAGCGCCCCTTGTTTTAGGATTCGTTCTATGGCCGGTTGGTCCCGCAGCAAAGCCCCATAGATCCTACGGCCTTCTTTGAATTTTTCAAGCAGCAGTCTAATCAGTTTATCTTTAATGTCGCTGTACCGGGCTCCTCCCTTAAGATACATCATTCGTGTTTCCTCAAGGTCTCCAAAAGGAGCAAAATACCGGTACAATGAAAAGAGATTACACGCCTCCGGATTTTTCGGGGCTTCAGGAGGTTTGGAGTCGGTAACGATACGCATTACCTGCTTTCGGATTATTTTTTCATCTGCAAATATCGGAATGGTGTTCCGGTAGGATTTACTCATTTTACGGCCATCCACACCGGGCACGCTCATTGCATCTTTTCGAATCATTGCTTCGGGAATCGTAAAAACGTTTCCGTAATGAGAATTGAAGCCGGATGCAATGTCTCGCGCGATTTCGACGTGCTGTCTTTGATCCTGTCCAACCGGCACCACATGAGTCCCGAACAGCAGGATGTCGGCGGCCATCAAAACCGGATAGCTGAACAGACCAGCGTTGATGTCGTCATCCAAATTTTTCCCCTGGCGGATATTTTCTTCTACGACAGCCTTGTATGCATGCGCACGATTCAGCATGCCTTTGGCGGTAACACAAGATAGGATCCACGTTAATTCAAAAACTTCCGGAATATCTGACTGGCGGAAAAACATGACTTTCTCAGGATCCAGCCCAAGTGCCAACCACGTGGCGGCCACTTCGTATATCTGCCGTTTCAGTTTTTCAGGATCGCGTTCCGTTGTCAGGGCGTGGTAATCGGCAATGAAGTACAGCGCCCGGTAACTTTGAACCAGTTCGAGGGCCGGTTTGATCATTCCCAGATAATTTCCGATATGGGGCGTACCCGTCGGTTTTATACCCGTGAGCGCAATTTTTGCCACTCAACCACGCCTTTCGTTGAAATAATAGTACCAAATTTTTATGCGTACTGACAAACAAAAATTATAAATTATACAAAACGTGAGTTATTCACCTATGAGCGCCTCTTCTTCCGGCCGGTATAATCACCTGTTTTCAACGGCAGTCGGCGACCGCATGGTAACAAGGATCTTCAAATCTGCCGTCGGAATCGATAATAAAACAGCAACACAGATTAGGATCTCCTTTAGAACCGGCGCGGTGCATGACGCACTCGTCTTTTTTATCTTTTTCTGGGTTTTCTGCCATCATGAGGCTACCTTTCGGAGTATAAATCCTTGCGAGATAATGATCGTCCATAAACTGGACTAAAATGCACTTCTACCACAAAAATGTTAATGATCGCCGTATTTGTCAAGAAATCCGATTGCAGTTTGCTGCCGCAGAATATCGGGGCCGTCTTGAATTCCGATTATCCATGTTTATCCTCTAAAAAGATGTAACCACATTTGAAAATACGTTAACGTTGTTTTTGCAAACAGTTGGATTCGAAAAAACGACTCCTAAATATAAAGGGGGTGAGTGGCAATGGCAGAAAAAGTTAAACTCGCACCGAATATTTTCAGTTATCCGGACTTCGAGCACGCCGACCTGCACATGGAAATCTCTTTGGGCGGAGTAAAAAAAGAAGACATTACATTGCGAATGAGCGATGACAGCTTCTTCATCAGGGTCCCGCAGGATGACTTTGAATATGTGACCTCCATGAGGTTTGATTGTCCGGTAAAGGCTTCAGAAGCCAGGGCAAATTTCGAATATGGGGTATTGAAGGTTGTTATCCCATTTAAAGACAGACTGGAAGAAGGCATACCGGTGAAAGTGGCATAAATGTTGGGGGATTCTTACCGAATTCATTATTAGCGACCATGTGATGGATCTGTAAGAAGGAGGGGCACTGCGGCAAAAAGTGCCCCTCCTTCTTCTTTTATTAACCGCTTCTAGTGCAATCCCATTTCCGGTTGCAGCGGTGCTTTATTGACGGGCGCATCCGGCTCGAGCTTCGGTGTTTTGCAGGGCAGCAATGCCGATTTGATCACTTCATCGATCCGTTCGACAGGAAGAAAGGTTAAATCGGTTCTCACTTCATCGGGCAATTCATCCAGATCGCGTTCATTGCGCTTGGGCAAGATCACCGTTGTGAGCCCGGCACGATGGGCGGCCAGTACCTTCATCTTTATGCCTCCCACAGGCAAGACCCGACCTCTCAACGTTACTTCGCCCGTCATCGCGATGTTACTATGAACCGGCCGGCAGGTGAACAGGCTCGTGATGGCCATGACCATGGCCACACCTGCAGACGGACCGTCTTTCGGAACAGCGCCGGCGGGCACATGGAGATGGACATCTGATTGTTCAAACAGCTCCGGGTCGATTTTCTTTCCGTCGATTTTTGAGCGTACGTAACTATAAGCAATTTTGGCGCTTTCGCGCATCACGTCGCCCAATTGACCGGTCAATATGAACTTTCCGTTGCCTTTCATTCGGGTTGCTTCAATAAATATGATGTCGCCGCCGGTTCTCGTGATCGCCAGACCGGTGGCAATCCCAGGGATTTCAATGGTTTCAGATGATTCGGACTCAAATTTCTCCTTCTTCAGGTAATCTCTGACAATTTCAGGTGTAATTTCCAATTGCGTTGAGTTTCCTGCGGCAATCTTTACTGCTGATTTACGACAGATTGCACCGATTTGTCTCTCCAGATTCCGCACGCCCGATTCCCGGGTGTAATCGTGAACAATTTTTCGAATCGCTTCCTCCATAAAGTTAATTTCATTTGTACGGAGGCCGTTTGCCTTGAACTGTCTGGGCATGAGGAACCCTTGTGCAATCCGGATCTTTTCGTACTCCGTGTAGCCGTCAAGCTGAATAATCTCCATACGGTCGCGCAGGGGTGGCGGGATGGTATCCAAGTTGTTGGCTGTAGTGATAAAAATGACGTTGCTCAGATCGAAGTCCACATCCAGGTAATGATCGCGGAAAGCGTGATTTTGCGCGGGGTCCAGCACTTCCAGAAGCGCACTACTCGGATCCCCCCGCCAGTCACTACCGATTTTGTCGACCTCATCCAGCATAAAGACGGGATTGCGGGTGCCTGATCGCTTTATGGCCTGAATGATACGGCCCGGCATAGATCCAATGTAGGTTCGGCGATGCCCGCGAATTTCCGCCTCGTCGCGCATTCCTCCCAGGCTCATTCGCGTGAACTGCCTGCCGAGCGCCCGTGCAATACTCTGCCCGAGGCTGGTTTTCCCGACACCCGGAGGACCAACGAAACAGAGAATAACGCCCATTGCATCATCAGTGCCTGATTTTTCAGAGGTTGCGTCATGAATTCCGCGGTCCTTGACGAGTTTGCGAACCGCCAGATATTCGATGACGCGATCCTTGACATCCTGGAGGTCATAATGATCCTCATCCAACACCGTACGCGCGTGATGGATGTCCAACCGGTCTTCGCTCAGAGCTTTCCACGGCAGATCAACCATCCAATCCAGATATGTTTTGATGACCGAGTATTCCGGAGATTGCGGAGACATTCCGCCAAGACGTTTTAGCTCACGTTGTGTTTCTTTTTCCGCTTCTTCCGATAGATCGGCTTTTTCAATCTTATCGGCATATTCTGAAATAACGGAATGCGGCTCATCTGTTTCGCCCAGTTCTTTTTGAATGGCTTTCAATTGTTGCCGAAGATAATACTCTCGCTGTGTTTTATCAATTTCCTTTTTTGCTTTTGACTGAATCTTTTGGCCGAGCTTCAGCATTTCTTTTTCATGAGTCAGGTATACCATCAGGGCTGTGAATTTATCTTCGAGGCGATCCATTTCCATTATTCTCTGACCGTCCTCAACTTTCAAAGCGGCATTGGCGGCTACCAGGTAAAGCATGTAACGGGGATCTTCCACCTGATTCAGAAAGTCCCCGACTTGATCGGTTAAATGAGGTGAAAGTGCAACGACTTCTTTTGCCAAGTCCCGCAAACTTCGCTGCAACGCATCCAATTCAATGCCGGTCTCCATTTCATCGGGTAAGAGATCGATATGCGCTTTGAGGTAAGGCGCTGTTTCGATCCACTTTGCAACTTTGAAGCGCTCGATTCCTTGGACGACGACATGGAGCATTTTTCCGGATGTCCGGGTGACCTGAGATACCATCGCCACCGTCCCAATTTCGTAAATCTGGCCCGGTTGGGGCTCGGCGATGGAAGGATCTTTCATGGCAAGAAGACCGATCAATCGATCTCCCGCCATCGCGTCTTCGATCAGCTTTACGGACCGGGGAATACCGATAACCAATGGCAGTATGGCAAATGGATAAGCGATGGTATTTCGCAAAGGCAACATCGGCATATCTTTAGGTATGTTAATCTTATGCTTTGTATTATGATCGGAATGTATAAAATGATCCATCTCTTTATCTCCTTTTCATGAACGCAGAAGCTCCTTTCACATCATTTTAGTGAGACCTTCTGCCGGTGGGGTACCATCGCAAAGGAGTTGTAGAATTATCGGCAATCCGGGAAAGGTGCCGAATCCGAAGATTATCCGATAATACAGTATTTTGAAGTGTGTTAACGTGTATCCCGGTGAAGAATCAACTCAAGCCGAATCCCATTGAAGCGTATTTGCGAATGTTGATTTTTGCCTCTTCCACGGTTTTTCCGATATACCAAGGTTCCATGAAGCCTTCCAAAAACATTTTCCATCCATCCTCGTCCTTGAAGACCTCAGCTTCCTCGCAGGTCACGCCGCATCCTTCTTCACCAATTACTTCCATCAATGAATTCAATATTTCTGTTTTTTCTTCCATAATATTTCCTCTATTCAGTCTATAAATTACAATCATACATTAACTACAAATTCGATATAGTCAACCGTGATGCCTGCCGTTTGAAATGACACCCGAATCCGTATTTTTTTCAAAAATATGCCCGCTTGCCTTGACTGGGATGCTTTTGCGCATTAATTTCACTGAAAGTGATATGGAATCCTGTCAATCCATATCCAGTTTTTAATCAAAGAATTGCCGAATATTAGAACAAAACGATGAAATGAAATAATGATACCCGAAAAGGGGGTGACGATATGGCAATACCGAGAAATACGATTTATTCTGAAATGAGTAAAGCCTGGGAAGTCTATCTGGAGGCTCTCGAGAATTCCCTGGATACGCTTGAAAAAGATATCGAGGAAGCCAAGAGCGTCGCAGGGGTATGCACCGATGAATGGTGTGCGGCGATCGAGCATGTGATCGATGATCTCAACAATGCCCTGTTTTCCATCAGTGAACCGAGATGGTCTGATGTCGACTATTCAAAGCGGATAAAGACGCTCAAGAGAAGAGTCTATGACATCTATGTGAATTACAAGGGGGTTTACGCCACTGCTGCATAATTTGAAAGCGTCTCACATGCCGTTGAAACGGGCTATTCGCGCTGATTCGACAAAAGACGGGAAACGCGCCATTGCGGTTTAAAGTGCATTTCCCGTTTCTTTTTTTCAGCTTTCTTTGATGATAACGTAGGGGAATACGATTCAGTTTTTGCCATTTATCAATTTCAAATGAATGGATTTCCTATGGTTGTCTATTTTTTCAGATCCGCAAAAACGCTTCAGCATATCGGATACGGCTTTGATTTTTTCTAAAATCATCAGTTGAAGACGGATCATGGGCAAAAGGACAGCGATCATTAGGATCACGGCAATCAACAAATAACGAGAATCCGATCCAAAGCCTTTGGCGGCGTTATTGTTTTTATAATTTTCCGATGGAACCGCCGCCACCGCGGGTTCATGAACGCCTTCCATACCCGTTCCGGTGATCTCTTTGACCACAGGAACCAGGACTTTTTGCGACCACCTCAAGTCATTGAAATCAACATCCGGATTATATTTCTTGATCAGCCAAACCGGCAGGTCAAAGGTATCATTGCACAGGGTCCAGATATTGTCGCCTTTCTTTAGACGGTATATTTGAAATGCTTCAATTTTGTAAAAGCCGAAAAAATCCTCCTGAATCTTCTTGTGGTATTCATATCGCATTTCTTCGAATTGCGCTTTGGGAATTTTATCCATGGGGATCTTTACTTTCTGATGCAAACGCAGCGTACGGCCATAAGGAAGATGATTGAGTTTCCGGATGATTCTGGTGGGAATCTCGAGCCATTCTGCATAGTGACCCAGTGTTTCTTCGATTTCGGCCTGAATGATTCCTATGGATTTGCCCTTCTGTTTGATCACCCGCTCAACCTGAAGATCCACGCCCAGTACGGCCGGATCCATTGCCAGGTCCGAGACCGTAATGATGTCTTCGTCCAGGGTAGCGGGTGGACCTGCTGTCATTTCACCGGCGTGTTCTTTTTGCGGATGGATTTGGGCAGAAGACATGATATGGGACGATGCCGGCAAATCCGCCCCTTCTCCGGGAAACGGCAACTGCAGAATCTGATTTACGTGGATAGCGCCACCGCCGCGAAGCTTGTTGGTGTGTATCAGATCCATGACGCTGATGTTGTTCATTTCGGCGATCTTTGAGACATTGTCGCCTTTTTGGACACGATAAATCCGGCTGGCTTTCTGTCGAGTCTTATACATCTCAGGAGGTAGCGCCATGGAACGGCCCATGCGATGCTGAACGGCATGGGCAGGCAAGCGGAGGACATATCCCTTGGGGACATACCTGTGTTCTTTGAAGACAGGGGGTCTCAAGGAAGGATTAAGGCGGGCCAGTGTGAGGATGTCCACGTCAAAATAACGGGCAAGATCCTGTGCGGAGGCATAACCGGCCATTATAATTTCTCGGTTGTCGATGGGTGTATCCAACGATAGATCCCCAAAGTAGGTTTTGCAGTTTGTTGCGACGTTTCGAGCTGCCAGAAATTCCGAATAATAGTTTCTCGATGCAAATCGGAAGTTTTTGCCGTTGTAATGGCTAAAAATGTCTTCATAACCGCCCTTTATCCATGTTGCCTTCAACACGCCCGCAATACCGTGATTGTAAGCCGTAATCGCCAGGGGCCAGGATCCGAATTTTTCATAGCTTCGTTTGAGTAACTGCGCTGCGGCCTCGGATGATCGAATGGGATCCCATCGTTCGTCCAGAGCATACCCCACGATCATCAGTCGTTTTCCGGCTTCGCGAACAAATTGCCAGATGCCGGCGGCGCCGAATTTGCTGTAGGCTTTGAGGTTGAAGGAAGATTCAACATGAGGAAGATAGACGAGATCCAGCGGCAGTCCGTAGGACCGAAAAATCTGTTTCATCTTTTCAATATACGCTCCGGATCGAACGATCCCTTCACGAAAACAGTTTTTTTGACCGATCTGGCAGCGGATTTTGGATATCGCTCTTCGGAAGGTCGCAGGATTCCCTTTCTCACCGAACAATGCGGCGATGCGTCTTGCCTCACTATCGGTTGCAGCCGGATTTTGAGCCAATTTCTGTAAAATAATTTTGTATTTATGTTTTGCCGCATCAATTCTCTTTTCGTTATTATTTCTCGCACCATATCGATCCGGGCTTATGAGTTCGATCACTTCATAGATGACGTTCAGATTCTCACTGTCATGGAGAATACTCTGGTCCGTTGAATACTGTGTGTAAACCTTGGTCCAAAATTCGACATTCGGTTTTATGCAGGAATAAACCGGAAACAGGGTATCGTCACCATAAAGCATTACCGGGAAAAAGAAATTGTTCAGAAAGAAAAAAAAGAAAATGCATAATTTCAGCGGCAATTTTTTGACCGTCGCGATCTCCATAGCGACGGAAATGGTGCAAAAATCATGCGAAGTGAAGCAGTTATGCGATTAGTGAGAAACAAAATAGATATATTACAGGTGCTTAGCTGGTTGAAAAAATGTAAGGCTGAATGCTGAATGACAATATTCGGCAATTATGCAGCCAATATTGGTCAGGTCCATTAACAATTCGGTATTTTCTCATATCCTTATAAAAGTTCGATTTCATAAAAAAACTCTAAATTTCCAATCGACAATCCTCAATCGACAATCGTGTCTGCCTGAGCCGGCAATGTCTTCAAAAAGCTATCCGGATAATCGATCCCAAAAAGCCTTGCCTTGGTCAAGATTCATATCGTCGCTGCGAGTTGGGGGATCGCCGGGTGCTTGAAATCCCCTTAATCTTGCAATCCGGTCATTTAACGGCGGATGGGTAGAAAACAGGCTCATCATTTTTTGACCGGAGAGGGGATTGACGATGAACATGTGTGCGGTAGACGGATTGGCATTGACAGGTTGTCTGTTCGAGTAGGATCCCAGTTTTTCCAGAGCATGCGCCAAGCCTTCGTTATTTCCGGCAAGATGGGCTCCCGAAGCATCGGCCTGGTACTCCCGGGATCGGGATATGGCGGTTTGTATGAGCAGCGCTGCAACCGGCGCAAGAATGGACATAAGGATTAATCCGAATATGCCCATGCCTTCATTATCGTCACCGCCAAAGCCGAAAATAGCCGACCATCGGGCAATGCTCGCCACCATCATGATGGCCCCGGCCATGGTGGCGGCAATGGATCCGATCAGAATGTCCCGGTTCTTGACATGGCTCAACTCATGCCCCAGCACACCGGCAAGCTCATCTTTGTTCATGATTTTGAGCAAACCCTCTGTCACCGCTACAACCGCATGTTCGGGGTTTCGCCCCGTGGCAAATGCATTGGGGGATTCCTGGGGAATGATGTAAACTTTCGGTGTGGGCAGTCCGGCCTTTGCAGCGAGATTTTGTACAATACCATAAAGCTCCGGCGCCTGTCCCGGAGTTGCTTCACGGGCTTTGTACATGCGAAGAACGATCTTGTCGGAATACCAGTAACTGAAAAAATTAAGGCCTGCCGCAAAGAAAAAGGCGATGATCAAGCCCTGGCGTCCCCCCAGTAACTGTCCGATGATCATAAAAAATGCCATCATCACTGCCAGCAGGGCCGTGGTTTTAATTTGATTTCCCATGTGCAACCTCTTTTTGGATTTTTAGATCACTACTAATGGTGCTTCTAACAAAATAAAATAAATCATTTTTCCAAAAATTCAAGCCGCCATGTGGCTGTTTATTGAAAGCATAAGATGTCATCTAAAAGAACGTTTTTCCGTGAACATATCGGCGGTTACATTTACGATTTACACAAACAATTTTTAGAGGTGAGAAAATGACGCAGTCATTTTAATGGCTTTGAATTATCTGATAGCACCGTAGAAGGAAAGAGTTAGTCTTATGATTGAAATGCATTATTCTTGACCGCTCTGAGACGCGAGAAATTCGGGATGACTATACCAGTCCTTTCTCACTTAGCGGTCTGTTTTCGATGATCCGTCCGGCCC
>JBAUWG010000417.1:0-2095 GCA_049583675.1 Desulfobacterales bacterium
AAATATTCAATATTCAGTCTTCAATATTCAATTTCTTTTGAATGGGTGATGGTCATGCAAAAAAAAGCGCTGGTAGTCGATAATGATTTTTTCTTCGTCGAATTTCTAAGCGAATTGCTGGAAAAAAGAGGTTATCAGGTATCTAAAGCCTATAACGGGAAGCAGGGCATTGCCCAGCTGGAGGATAGGACGGTTGATATCCTCTTTTCCGATTTGATACTGCAAAAAGTCGACGGAAGGCAGTTTTTTAAGTTCGTACGCGACAAATATAGTGCCAGCCATTTTCCCTTGGTGGCCCTTTCGGGAAGCATGATCGAACAGCTCGGTTCGTTGCATGAGATCGGGGCCGACTATTATATCGCCAAGGGACCGATAGATAAATTAGCGGTTAAACTAAACGAATTTTTAAACGGCCTGGAAAACCGGTCTCTTTTTCCATCCTCGCAACCGGAAGTCCTCGCCGACGGCAATGTATATCCAAGGCGCGATGCCATTGAACTGATGAATTCCCTGCATTTTCAGCAAGCGGTGGTGGAATGTTCCGCCGTGGGAATTATGGTCGTGGACGATGATACGCGCATTATCAATGCGAATCCGACGGCGCTTGATATCATCGGCAGGCGTTGTGTCGATGTCCTCAATCGCCCGGTGGCCGATTTGTTTGCTGCTGAAGCGCGGGCTGAACTCATTGATGGTCTCAAACTGGTAAGACGCCAGGATGATATCAAGAAAGTTTCGTTTTATGTTAACTTCAATTCCCTTTTGATCGGCACGACGATTTCGACCATTAAAATGCAAGATAATGTCGTCGGTTGGGTAATCGTGCTGACGCCGTCGTTTTTGAATGACCCCAATCGGCCGGCCGTCTGAATGCTGCGGGCCTGGGTTCCATACCTTCCAATTAGCCGCCGTCGGAAATAGCGTCCGCCTCACCCTCTGTTGAATCTCCCCTTGCAGTGGCGTTCAGTCTCTGGTAATAGTCGACTTTGCCAACATTTGTTTCCCAGCTGAAACGGATATTAAACGCGGATTGACTACCGGCGCATGCAGTATGCCCAAAAGGAGTTCAAAGAAATGACCCCTGTTGCCGTAGTGGGAGCCACCGGATATGCCGGTGCAGAGCTTGTCAGGATTTTATCCGGCCACCCTGATATCCAACTGACAATCTTAACATCGCGCCAGCACGCAGGTGTTAAATTTGATCAAGTATATCCAGCCATGGCCGGACTGGTTGATCTGGTTTGCCAGGAATATGCCCCGGACCGCATTTGTGCCCAGGCGGATCTGGTATTTATGGCGCTTCCCCACAAACTGCCCATGGCTTTTGTCCCGGATATTTTAAAACATGACAAAAAGGTCATCGATCTTTCCGCGGATTTTCGATTCAATGATGCCGACCTTTATGAAGCTACCTATCAGCCGCACTCTGCCAGAGAACTGCTCAAATCAACGGTTTACGGTCTGAGCGAAATCTATGCCGATCGGATTAAAAACGCCAGGCTCATCGGCAACCCGGGGTGTTACCCCACCAGTGTGCTTTTGCCGCTGATCCCGCTGATAAAAGAGGGTATGTTGGACCCTGGCAGCCTCGTGGCAGATTCCAAATCAGGCGTCAGCGGCGCCGGGCGCTCCCTGGCACTCACCACCCACTACTGCGAAGTGAATGAATCCTTTAAGGCATACAAGGTGGCGGTACATCGTCATAATCCCGAAATGGATGCCGTCTTAAGCCAAGAAGCCCGCCGACCGGTCTCCATTACGTTTGTGCCCCATTTGGTTCCCATGACACGCGGCATGCTGACAACCATATATGCCACCCCGGCGGTGGACCTGAAAGAACAGCAAATCTTCGACTGCTATAAAAATGCGTATTACCGGCGACCTTTCATTCGCCTCTGCCAGGATGACAGGTTGCCCGATACCCTGCACGTACGCGGCACCAACTATTGCGACATCGGCTTTAAGATGGATAAAAAAAACAACCGCCTGATACTCATTTCGGCCATCGACAATCTTGTGAAAGGGGCGGCCGGTCAAGCTGTACAGAATATGAATATTATGCTTGGTCTTGATGAAACCGCGGGACTGCTTCATG
>JBAUWG010000418.1:0-2614 GCA_049583675.1 Desulfobacterales bacterium
GTCTTAAAGGGAGAATTGGGATTTTAACCCGGGGGATGGTGGAGATCGATCCTGAAAGGATTGCGCAGGAAGCGGCTTTTCTGGCCGACAAAAGCGACATTTCTGAAGAACTATTAAGGGTGAAAAGTCACATCAAACAGTTTCACGAGATCATGAAGTCGGAAGAACCTGCCGGCAGAAAGCTCAATTTTTTGTTGCAGGAACTTCACCGTGAATTCAATACCATGGGATCGAAAACTGAAAGTGCCCAAGCATCTCATATTATCGTGGAAGTGAAATCCGAGCTTGAAAAAATAAGGGAACAACTGCAGAATGTGGAATAGTCTGCATAGATCGAAACTTTTAAGCTTGAAAGAGGAAAGAGAGTTAGAAGACGATGGGCAAGAAGGTGAGAAGGTGGGAAGGTAAGAAGGTTAGCATGTATCAGAGCTTCCGACCTTCTGATCTTCTAACCTTATTAACTTCTCGGCAGTGGATTAGGATTGGCCTGACCTGGTAAATAAATTGAAGATCTAATGCAAAGCATTATTTAGCTATAAGAAAGGGGTAACATACATGGATCAGAATCTCTTGAACATCGGTTTTGGGAATACGGTTGTGGCGGAACGTGTAGTTGCCATTGTTTCCCCGAATTCAGCCCCCATGAAGCGTCTTAAGGACGAGGCAAAAAACGAAAAACGGCTGATCGACGCCACCCACGGCCGGAGAACCCGGTCTATTATTATCATGGACAGCAATCATATCGTACTCTCCGCCATACAGGCGGAAACTATATCCCAGCGTTACACGACGCTCAAAGGATCGGCATAGTTCATGATGGCTTCAAAGAGGATGTCGCGAAGACGTGCACAACTTTTCATCATCTCAGCTCCATCCGGAGCCGGAAAAACAACCCTTGCCAAAGCCGTACTCGAACGATATGCGGACTTGCTCTATTCGGTTTCATTTACAACGAGGAAACCCCGGGCCGTGGAACAAGACGGTGTGGATTACCATTTTATTTCAAAACATGATTTCGAAAAAGGGATCAAAGAGGGGCATTGGGCGGAATGGGCCGAAGTGTATGGAAATTATTATGGAACATCCGGCAAGTTCATAGACAATGGTTTGTCGTCCGGACGTGACATTCTGCTTGATATCGATGTTCAGGGAACGATTCAGATCCTCAAAAAATATCCGGACAGTGTAACCATTTTCATTTTACCCCCGTCAATGAAGACCCTTAAAAAAAGATTGGAAATGCGGGGAACCGACAGTCGGCAGGTGATTGAAAGACGTCTTGTATATGCAAAAAATGAAATGGCGCAAAAGGATTTGTATCGCCATATTATCGTTAATGATAATCTTTCAAAAGCCATCGAAGAACTCAGCGCTATTTTAAAAAAATATCGCCAATGAACAAGGAAATCCTTTACTGCATCAATCCGGTTTATGAAGCCCTGAAGGCCGGCCGGAGAGAAGTTTTTAGAATTTTAATCGCAAACGGAAAAATTTCAAAGCGTCTCGAACAGATCGAAGTTCTTGCCGGCTCCCTGAAAATATCCGTAGAAAGATTTAGCAGCGCTGACTTGAAAATGATCTCCGGCACCGATTATCATCAGGGCGTCTGCGCCGAAACAGGCCCGTATCCTTTTGTCGGTTTTTCAGATATGCTTATCGGCATTAAAACCGGCGAATCAAAACCATTTTTGCTATTGCTCGACAATATTGTGGATCCTCATAATCTGGGCGCTTTGGTGAGGACGGCGGTCTGTGTGGGGGTGAGCGGGGTTATCATTTTAAAGGACAGATCTGTTTCGCCCACGCCGATCGTATCCAAGTCATCGGCCGGTGCTTTGGAGCATGTTCGCCTTTCACGTGTGACAAACATGGTCAACACGATAAGCATATTAAAAAACAATGGATTGTGGATTGTCGGCATTGATCGGGCCGCCGATGAATCGATATTCGTCTGCGATATGAAGGTATTCAATGCCGTAGTCGTTGGAGGAGAGGGCAAAGGTATCCGCCCGCTTGTAAAAAAGCATTGCGACAAATTACTCTCCATTCCCCAAACCGGTCTCATAGACTCTCTCAATGCATCTGTGGCCGGCGCGGTGGTCATGTATGAGGCCTTTAGACAAAGGCTTTCATCAAAAGGAAGAAAATAGAAAAGAGAAAATAGGATTAGGGAAACCACGAATGAACACGAATATTTTGAAAATAAGAAAGTAAGAAGGTGGGAAGGTAAGAAGGTTAGTATGTCTCAGAGCTTCCGACCTTCTGATCTTCTAACCTTCTTAACGTCTAATTACGCTTGCGTCCATTTGCGGTTTTTTATTTTATAGAATGAGCGTTCAACAAAGCAATTTTTCTCTGGAGACAACCAAAGCATGGCCATATGAGCCGGAATCTTTTCCTAGATCTGACAGCCTTTGGGTCCGCGTCGTCGATGCGGTGAAAGAAGCGTTTTTCCCTGCACGATGTCTGACATGCGGATCTTTCTACCGGATGGATAAACCGTTCCGGAACAGCTTGAAATCTATTTTGCAGGTGTTAAATTGTAAGGATCTGAACGCTTTTGTTTTAGATACTTCTATCACGGCCGACAACCGATGCGGCGATGCCTTTAAAT
>JBAUWG010000419.1:0-9696 GCA_049583675.1 Desulfobacterales bacterium
ATATTCGATTTTAACGGGATTGTCGCTCCCGGTAAACCCGAGTCTTTTTGATATTCTTGCCACATGGGTGTCCACGACCATACCCGGAATATTAAATGCGCTGCCGAGGACCACATTGGCGGTTTTCCGTCCCACTCCCGCAAGATCCACCAGTTGATCCAGGGTTTGAGGCACCCGGCCGTTATATTTTTCCAGAAGCTGTTTTGAACAGTTTTTGATATTTTTGGCTTTGTTTCGAAAGTAACCGGTAGGCCGAATCAGCGCCTCGATGATGTCATTAGAGGCCTTTGCGAAGTCCTGAGGTGTTTTTAAACGCTGAAACAGCACTTTTGTTACCTGATTCACTTGTTTGTCCGTACACTGGGCGGACAGCATGGTTGACACAAGCAGTTGAAATGGATTGGCGTGATGAAGCTGGGTTTTGACTTCAGGGTAAGTTTTTTTGAGTATTTGTTGAATTTTTAAAGCTCGGGCCTTATCTTTATTTAAAACTGTTTTTTTCGCCATTATCGATCCTTTGTTGATTCATTGAGACCTTTGAATCTAATTGAAGAGTGATCGTATTGAAAAAAGTCTAAAATTTACCACGAAGGGCATGAAGATCACGAAGAGAGAAAAATATATAAGAATTTTAAATTTGTAAACTTCGTGCTCTTCAAAATCATCAATCGAAAATCGCCAATCGTTTTTGGGTTCCCCTATATCATGAATTTATCGTTAAAAAAAGTGAGGGCTTTGGGACTCTGTTCCGGCGGATTGGACAGTATACTGTCCGCTCTGTTACTGAGAAAACAGGATGTCGATGTTCAATGGATCACGTTTGAAACCCCTTTTTTCTCATCCACCAAAGCAAAAGAGGCCTCAAAAATCACGCGAATACCGCTGATGATTGAGAACATCACCCCGGCCTATATAGAGATGCTCAAAAATCCGCGTTGCGGATACGGAAAGAATATGAACCCGTGTTTGGACTGCCACGCACTGATGTTCAGCCTGGCAGGTCGTATCATGAAAGAAAAGGCGCTTGATTTTCTTTTCAGCGGAGAAGTGCTGGGACAGCGCCCCATGTCTCAAACCATGAATTCGCTTCGCTATGTGGAAAAGCACTCCGGCTTTGACGGATACATTCTGCGCCCTTTAAGCGCAAAGCGGCTACCGGTTACCATCCCTGAACAACAGGGATGGGTCAACAGGGACCTTTTGCTGGAGATTTCGGGACGGTCCCGGAAGCCTCAGATAAAACTGGCCAAGGAATTCGGAATTTCTAAATTTCCGGCGCCGGCCGGCGGCTGTCTTCTTACGGACAAAGGCTTTGCATCGCGACTCAAGGACCTTTTTGACCACCAGGACACCTATCCTGAAAGGGAACTCTATCTGTTAAGACACGGACGACACTTGCGGTTAAACCCCGCCACCAAAATTGTCGTAGGACGGACCCAGAAAGACAATGAAAATATCAAAAAATGGTATGATCCGAATCTGGACGCCCTGATCAAAACAAAAAACATTCCAGGCCCCCTTGTTTTGATACCCAATAACAACGACGAAAAATCGAAAATGCTGGCGGCTTCCATCTGCGTCGGCTACAGTAAGGCTCCGGAAATCACGCCCATTGAAGTTTCGGTGACCACGCCAAAAGGGCATGAGATTGTTCGCGTCATCGGTGTTCCGCCCAAGGAGGTCAGGCATTTTTTGATATAGATCTTATTGTTGTTCCGGCATCGACTTTAAGACTTTGCAATACGTCACCCTGGCATCCCCGGGCCCATAAAAATCTTCTAGAACAGATTCCTGCCGATACCCTCGATTTTCATAGAAAGTCCGGGTGGCGGCATACTGGAGGCGCTGAGACGTTTCAACATAGATGCGCGTTCCGCCCGCTTCTTGAACCAGACGCTCGATTTCTTTCAATAGCCGTCTTCCCAGGCCTCTTCCCTGAAAGTCCGGATGAACTGCAATCCAGTATAAGTCGTAGCTGGTGGCTGTACAGGGAATCGGACCAAAACATCCATAACCGACCAGACGGCCGTAAAATTCCGCCAGAACAAAATAATAACCGCTGACAGGCCCGTTTGACAGCCGCTCTTTGACCAGTTCCTCGGCCAGATCCACTTCTGCCGGATAAAAGAAGCCGGTCACCTCCACCAGTCGCCGAATCCTTTCGGGATCAGCCGGTTCCAGGTCGTAACGGAACTTGACGCCATGGAGAATATCCAAACGCGGCTCACCTTTTGGGAATCCATGAACCGCTTCGGCCAAACCGTTGAAAAAACGAAGGGCGTTAGTTCCCAAGGTCCGATTCCGATATCCTCCTTCCTGGACAACGACCGTCGGGAGTCCCAATTCTCCGATCATTCGACCGTTGGCCTCGAAATCTTTGGGCACCAGGGACCACGATCCCGTGGGATCTCCCTTGGCCGTATCCAGACCCAGTGCGATCACGAGAAAATAAGGATCGAACTGCTCTATCCTGCGAATGGCCTTGGCCAATGCGTGACGATATTTTTTGCCATCCAACGACTCGGACAGGGGAAAGTTCAGGTTAAAACCGTCCCCGTCACCGTCTCCGCGTTCATCATCGAATCCGGAAAAATAGGGATAAGCAAATTTCGGATGGCCGTGAATGGACACTGTCAGCACATCCGATCGCCGGAAGAAGATGTTTTGCTGGCCGTTGCCGTGGTGATAATCGATATCTAAAATAGCGACTTTCCCAAAATCGGAAAGGTATTGGGCGGCGATGGCGGTATTGTTGAAATAGCAGAACCCCCCGAAAGAATTCCGTTCGGCATGGTGGCCCGGCGGCCGGACCAGGGCATAGGAGATGCGCCGGCCTTCGAGAATTTCATGAGCCGCCGTCAAGGCGCAATCCACACATCGACGTGCGGCAATATACGCATTCCGGTTAATGGGGGTGAAGGTATCGATACAGTAATACCCCGAAAGTACCGAGGGTTCCTTTGGCGGACGGGTTTTATTGCGAATCGGAAACACATACGGATAAAGGGATTTGCCTTCGGGCATTCCCTCGCAAGCCTGCTTGAGATAACGGATGAAGCGGTCGTCATGAACCGTAAAGAGATGTCTGTCCGGAAAATTTTTGGGCTTTATCCGGGCAAAGATTCCGGATTTATCAAGTTCTTTCAGGATGCTGCGCACCCTGACCGGAGATTCCACATATCCACGCTCGTGGACATGATGAACGGCGTGATGGTCCGTGACCACCAGGCCGATCTGTTCCAGGGAAAGGCTTTTAACCTGCGGCTGCGCTACCTCGGGTTTGACATATTGGTGGGGCCTGAGTTGAACAGGGTTGTCTCGAACGGACTTGACGACCTTTTCCACGTATTCGGTGGGACAATAGTCGGTATACTTTCGTTCAAGGATCGCCCGCACCACCTTCTGAACGTAGGCCGAATCCGGAAGTTTGGTCTGTCCCAGCCCGTCGTAGACCAGATGCGGCATACAGGTATCGCCGGGTTTCACCGGCGTTTCATAGGCAGTATTGATAATGGGACGGGCGCCATACCGTTCATAAAACCTGAGCCTTGAACGATTGTCTTTGATCAAGGCGTCATCCGGACAGGCGTCTTTGTTGTCCGGCAGGCACTCGAAAAAAAGCCCTTTTGCCTTGATATCCACAGCCTCCTGCCGAATCGTGTCATAGATGGCACTGCCGAGCCCGCCGCCGGATTTCCCGCCGGCCGCGGCGATCCAGTCTAAATAGCAAAAATTGATTTTGGGTTCATACAATAAAAACGCAAACCCCAAAACTTTCTTGTGAAAGTTTTCCGCTACAAAGAGGATAGAACGGAATTGGTGCTTAAAAGGATTGCGGAGCTTTTCGCCGATCTCGTCAATCTCTTCTTGGGGAACCTGGCTGAAACGGGTCCTTAAAATGTCTTTGACCTGTCGCAGGACTTCCTTGTTTCGAGGAAGAATATCATCATAAATACGGCGGATGCGAAGCATGGGATCATTTCCTTTTTGTGGAGATTCCGTTCATTGTGATGCTTTCAATAGCGCGAACAAAAGTCATTCCGGATCGATCGATGGCTGCAGCAAACCCGGCATCCGGAGAAAGACAGGGATTGGCGTTGACTTCGAGAATCCACGGACAACCATTTGAATCAACACGAAAATCGATTCTGGCATACCCTTTGAGTCCAAAAACCTCCCAACAGCGGAGCGCCTGATGTTTCAGTTGTTGAAGCAGGGGTTCGTCGGATGCGGGAAAGTCGAAGCGTCTGGGGGTGTGATGATATTCAAAGGATGCGCTGTCCCATTTTGCCCGGTATCCCACAATGGTCAGTTTTTGGGTGCCGTAGTCTTCAAAAATAATCTCCGCCGGGGGCAGCACTTGAATTCCCGCCGAGCCTTCAAGAATCGAGAGGTTAAATTCCCGGCCCTCGACAAATACTTCGGCAAAGCAGCTCCCACCGAGCTTTACAGCTCTTTTTTCGAGAATTGGACGCAAGGTTTCGGGGTCATTTGTTTCGACGGATTCATCATCATCCAATCCCAAAGAACCGTGCTCCCACGTGGATTTAACCAGCCAGCGTTGCTTTTTGGGTGACGTCAAATTTTTGTAAACACACGAAAAATCGCACGGATAAGGACCGATCCATGCCGGCGTGGAAAGCCCTGTCAGCGCCATTCGTTCCTTTGCCAGCGCCTTGTGGGAGGTCACGAAAACGGCTTCTGCACTCGAACCGGTGTAACATATCCCCATGGCATCCAGAAGACCCGGAAACATATGGATCAACCGGCCTTGACCATCCAAAGATTCCACCAGATTAAATACCAACTGAGGTTCAAAAGTCATCAGTCGATCTTTGATGCTCAAAAGATTCAGGGTGCACGGCATTTGAACGACATGGTGGCCCAGTTCTTTCAATGATTTTGAGACGGCCTCTGCCTGGACCAGGACATCCTGTTCATCCGGCCGGTCTTCCGGGCCTGTTGCATTGTGAACGACGGCAATACGCATCAGGTTTGTTTCCTTTTAATTTCACTTAGAAAACGTGATCCTCCAAACTATGCTGGAGATAGATGGCCCTGTTTTTGGGTTCTATGTCTAAAATCACAAATTCTAATATTGATGGTTTCGTAAAAAGTCTGAAGAGTCCCGTTTTTGTCATCCCCGCGAAAGCGGGAATCCAGTTATTTCGGCTTGTTCTGGACTCCCGCTTTCGCGGGAGCGACGTATTTATTGACTTTTTACGAATTCATCAATATTCAATGACCAAAACCTTCCAGAACAAGATGTTGTTTGGAGTTTCGAATTTTGGTCATTCAATAAACTTTTAGCAAACAAAGTTTCCGCAGCCAAAACCCATGCTGGTTTTCTCGTCAGGATTTTCACCAAGCCTTATTTCCGTCGATTCTTTTTAAGGCCGATGCAAGGATGCGTTCGATCAATACCTCATAAGCCAGGGGAATTCCTTTGCAGATAATCGGCAGGTCCGAATGGTCCGGATGCAATCCGGCCAGGGGATTGACTTCCAAAAAATAGGGATGTTCGACTTCGTCGCACCGGATATCCACACGGCCGGCATCCCGGCAGCCCAAAACCCGCCAGGCATCGAGGGCGATGTCTTCAGCTTTTTGGACCAGCGGTTCTTCCGAGGATCGGGCCGGACGATATTGAACCAGTTCTTCGCATTTCTCTTTGTTGACGTAAGAATACACCCCTTTTTCGGCGCCGGCCAGCAAAATCACTTCCATCGTGCCCAAAGCTTCCGCATCTGTTCCTGTTCCGATAATCCCGACGGTAAATTCTCTTCCGGAAAGATAACGTTCCACCAGGACCGGCTGACGGTAAGTATGTGCCATAACCCCACAGGCCGGGACCAGGTCGCGGGGGTTATAAAGAATTGATTGCGGGCTGATCCCCTTTCCGGTGCCTTCGGCCACCGGCTTGATAAAAAAAGGCGGCGGAAAGTTCACCCTCAATGTGTCGCTTTCTTTTTCCACCACGATAAAATCGGATGTGGGAATCTTTGCATCCCGGATGACCCGTTTGGTCATGCCTTTGTGCAGGGTCAGACTCATGACCAGAGGATCTGAGAAGGTGTAGGGAATGTCGTATAGATCCAGAATCGCCGGTACCTGAGCCTCACGACCGATGCCGTTGATGCCTTCGGCGATGTTGAAGACCAGATCCCAGCGGCTTCCCCGGGCCAGTCGCTCAACGAGCCGGCGGGCATTGCCGATACGGTCCGTTGTATGGCCCAGCCCTTTGATGGCGGTGTCAAGAGCGTCAATGGTGTCTTCCCGATCGAACTCGGCGGTTTCCAATTCATCATAGCCGGCGGCCAGGTAGTCGGCGCGCAGATCATACGTTAAACCGATTTTCATGGGGATGTATCTCCTGTGTCCATAATTTCCTGGTAGAGCAGGTGATGCCAATGCCGGGCCTCGTCCTGGCGAAAACCTTGAATCAATTGTTCGGGCTGCTCGCCGGGCGGCAACAGGTGTACGGGGCACTCCGGCGCAAGTTCCGGATAAAGCCCCTGGGCGTTATAAAGATGCGGGTGCAAGCGGCAAATCAGCGGACGAACATCCAACGGAAGCGTACACCCCGTAGCGCTCAAAAACAAGCACCTGCCCGAAGAATCCCTTTTTACGACACGGCGGGTTCCATCGGGCCGAAAGACCAGGTGATCCCACTGAGGATCATCGGATTGATCCTTGTAAGCTTCAGTGGTGCAACCGCGAAATTCATAAAAATCCGGATTTTTCGTAAAATCAAAGATCCGGTGAACATCACCCATTGTTACAAAAATATCCGTCTCGACGCAACAGGTTTTGCCTTTTTGCGCGCAAAGGGAACATAAAACACCATGATCGGTCATATTGATCCTCCCACACGCAGTTTTCGGTGTTTGAAAATAAAAGCCCTAAATACAAAAGACTTGCCTTCGGCAAGCCTTTCAATCGTTATGATCATATCGTTGTCTGTGTATAAGCGCAATCGTCAAATGCCGGTAAACATCCGGGGGGGCACGCAACCGTATCCCCCCTTATAACGGTATACTAACGAAAAACGCTTACAATTTAATCTCATGGATAATAAAGTCTATTCCAATGGAATTCCCTCAACTTTTTCATGAATCACGGGACTGTTTACAAACGCCGGCGATACGCAATGCTCCGGGTCCGGATACTGGAAGGTCTTTCCTTCATAGTTGCGCAGAACCCATTCCGAACAGTTGCGTCCTATGACATAATCGGGCATGACCGGAATCTTCCCGCCGCCCCCGGGGGCATCGATGACGTAAGTAGGGACGGCATATCCGCTGGTAAACCCCCTCAATCCCCTGATAATTTCCAATCCTTTTTCAACAGGTGTTCGAAAATGCGACGATCCTGAAATGGGATCGCATTGGTAAAGATAATAGGGCCTCACCCTCATCCTCAGCAATTGGTGCACCAGTTCCATCATGGTATCGACGGTGTCGTTCACCCCGGCCAGCAGCACGGTCTGGGAGTTTAGGGGGATGCCGGCGTCGGCCAACGTGGCACAGGCCCGATAGGCTTCGGGTGTGCATTCATCCGGATGAGTAAAATGAAGACTCATCCATATCGGATGGTGCCGCCGCAACATTCTGACCAACTGGGGCGTAATGCGCTGGGGCAAAACCGCCGGAACTTTCGTCCCGATGCGTATAATTTCCACATGAGGTATCTGCCGCAGTTTTGTGAGAATCCAATCGAGGCGAGCATCGCTCAACGTCAGCGGGTCCCCTCCGGAAATAAGGACGTCCCGGATTTGAGTGTTGGCCCGGATATACTCCATGGCCTTTTCCAGGCGAACCCGGTTGGGGTACAATCGTCCGTGCCCGACAACCCGTGAACGCGTACAGTACCGGCAGTAAGTAGAGCAAAAATCGTGCGCAAGTAACAGAACCCGGTCCGGGTACCGATGGACCAGCCCCGCCACCGGACTCTGGCGGTCTTCGCAAAGGGGATCGTCGGCTTCTTCAGGTGCCTTAAAAAATTCATGAACCGTCGGAACCACCGTTTTTCTCAAAGGAGATTCAGGATCTTCCCGGGAAATAAGGCTCATATAATAGGGCGTTATTCCCAGCGGCAGTTTAACCGACAAATTACCCAACGCATCGGTTTCTTCCGAAGAAAGATCTAAAAACCGGCTAAGCTGAAGGATCGTCTGTATTCGATGGCTGATCTGCCAATGCCAGTTGTTCCATTCCTTGTCCGTTGCAGTTGGAAAGAACTTTCGTCGGAATGTCCTGGTTTTACTGGATGTTTTGGGCTGTCGCCTGACGGCGAAGGGGAGAACGACCGCCGCTTTACGGGGGACGCCAATTCCCTTGGGTTTGGGGTGCAGGTGGGTTAATGGTAAAAATATACCTGGAGGTTCTTCGCATTCCTCCTGAATTTCATCTTGGTGCACATCCGTTCTATGACACTGTATAAGTGAAATTCCATCATCCATTTTTGTCGCCTCCTATAATACGAATAAGAAGTTAGTAACTTAGTAATCCACAGTAATCACATCTATGAAAAAAGCAAGCGATTTTTTTTGAGTGGGTCACTTTTTTTAAAAATATTTTTTACAACGCTTTTAACGAGCAATTGGCATAAAAAAATCGCATTCATTTGATTGCCGATACTATCTATCGGCCGAAAAATTTGTTTATTGAGGGAAAATTGTAAGGATGAAAGGAAAAGTGCACCTATTTAAGAAGGTGCGCTTTTCCAGGGAACGATATTGTGGAAATAATGCAGATCTTGACTTCTTCCGGTCCAAAATGGTAGAAAGTTTATAGAATCCTGCTGCACTTTTCCCACATGCATTCTTAATATCCTCAGCCGGAGTTTCCGGCAGGGCAAAGCTGATTTAGTGAAAGGTGGGCCTTTTGAAACAAAATGCTCTTTTCTGGGCCGAACGGGCAGAGCGAGGAATTTACTGGCTGGTGGGGATCGTTCTGATCTTCACCGCGGCAATTTACCTTGTTTTCACCATGTGGGAGGGTTTTTCTCTTTACTCCGCGGGAAACTTCGCTTCCGCGACCATTAAGCTCTTCGACCGCTCCCTTTTGACCCTGATGATCGCGCAGATCGTCTACACTACTTTGAACTTTCTCAAAATGGGAGTGCTCCAGGTCGAACCGGTTCTGGTGGTCGGTATTATCGCTGTCGTGCGTCGTATCCTGGTCCTGACCGCGGTGGTTAGCGGAAGCGCGAAGGAGATGGGCAGCAGTCTGAGCTTCCGGGACAGCATGATAGAGCTGGGGCTGCTTTCTCTCACCGTGCTCGTGCTGGCCGTATCGGTATATTTGGTTCGTAAGAACACGGTTGCCGAAACCGCCCCAGAAAAAACAACCGCTGATATTTCCAAGACTTGATCCTTCTAAAATATCTTAGAAATCTATCTTTGGCTTCGTAGGGTTTGCCGCTTTCTCTTGCATGTAATCTTGCGCGATCTTGATCAGGCCACCTTAAGAAATTCCACATCCTTGACATTGAAGTTGAATATCAATATCTCACAGATTCTATCTAAATTGTCTTTGAGAGCCTTTACCTTCATATCCCCTGTCAGGCGGTCTTCTGCCAATTCTTTCGCCATCACGGCAAGAAGCTGAACTTTACGTTGGAATTCCCGCTCTTCCGCTGTCTCATCTTCGGAGGGAATACCTGACTGAATTTCTGAATTGGACCATTGCAGAT
>JBAUWG010000420.1:0-4523 GCA_049583675.1 Desulfobacterales bacterium
TTATTTAGTGTCCATCCATAAATGAGGATTTTTGTTCGAGATCAAGGCATGCGAAAAAAATAACCACAGGCATATAGTTGATATTCCGAGGATTATTTTTTGAGCATAACGCCGAGATCGGGCAAAAGGACCATTTATGGATGGACACTATTTAATTTTAAACCACAGCATCCTGGCAGGCTCCGGACCGGGGTTGCTCCATTGTGAAGGTGTCCTGGATGTCAGATAAATGACATCACCTGAGCGAACGGAATAAGCCTCCTTTCCCAGATTCAATTGCAATTCGCCTGACAACAAGTAGCCGATTTCCTCACCTTTATGGACAAAGAAATGCGCTGGAAGGGTTTTGCCGGGCTGAATTTCAATTAAATAAGGCTCGACTTTGGCTTCAATATCGACAGGGGTCAAGAGGCGGCCATGGATGCTGTCCTGGGGCAGTTCCGGAAACTTTATACCCACCGATTCACTAAAAGGAAAAATCACCCGGTTTTTCACGTCTGCTGATTCCCGGAAAAAAGAGTTTATATCAACATCCAGAACTTCCGCTATTTTTAGAAGTGCCGGCAAAGACGGATATATTAAATCGCTTTCAACCTGGGAGATCGTACTCGGTGTCACACCGACGAGTTTCGCCAGTTCCGTCTGTGAGAAGCCTCGCTTGGTGCGAAATGTTTTCAACCGCATTCCCAGGTCAAACCGCCTCGAAGAACGTTTTTCCAGATCAAAAGAAATCTTCCGGTCTTTGTTCCAATAACTGAAAGGTCGATTCAACGTATCCAAGTTATGCTTTTCAGCTTTGAGAATCGTCAAATATGTCTTTCCCCTTTTCACGGACAGATCGATGGCGACCTGCGCAATTTGATTGATCTGGGCTCTCAGACGCGGGGAATGCGCTCGTTTTTCGATAATCCAGTACGCGATGGTGTTCAACTCGTACAAACGGGGACATGAATGGGAATAAAAATTTAGAATGTGCTGTTCACCGCCCCATAGCTCCTGCATACCGGTCAGGCTCTCAAAAACAAAGCGAACATCGCCTTCAAGAGTTCCATGGATTCCATAAAGCGCATCCATAACCTGATTCATCTGACGGGGCTCATCAACTCTGACAACTTGGCACGGCCATTCAGATTTCTGCCGATCATAAAATTTGAGAAAAACCTCGGAGCCTGCCCCCTTGCCCTGTGTAAAACAGTCCAGGATGATCAGTCGCCGGTTGTTGGCCAAAGGGCCCAATTTTTCGATGAGATTGCGTGGAGAACGGTCAAAGCTTGCGTAAATCAATGGTTTTTTCTGGATCTGAGACGCTTGAATGAAGTTTAAACAAAACACATCCGCCAGGCTTCCGGCATCATCATGCCAGACCACATTGTCCCCGATGTAGAGTTCATCCAAGAGTTTGTCGAGCTCGTCGACTCCCGATGTCATTTTAATTTTTTTAAAAACCATTAGCGACTCGCTTTCATAATCCATAGATATTCTATCCCGGTTATCGCGACCCGTGTTACCAATCTCACTTCAGCCAACTCTGTCTGCACGACTCGTGTCACCTAAACATAAAATGCACCCGAAAACCTCGCTTCCGGGTATAGTTTTTCTTAATCAAAATTTCAACTATTAAGTAAAACTAATTGATTTGCGGCCCAGAGGTATCTGTTTTGTCATGATTAAAAATAAATGCTTCAGTTGAAACAAAAAATATGAAATATTTATTGACAAAAAAACATGCGATATATATTAGTTTATGTTCATCAATTGGTTCCAACGTTATACAAGGTAGTACAACGTTTTAGGAAGTTCCGGAAAGACAAAGACGTCTTTTATCCATTGCAGGTTGGATGAGGGCGTCTTTTTTTTTCTGAGCGGTTTACAATGTTTTTTCATTATATGATATTAAGGTAAACGTTAAGAACATGACTGAAAATTTTAAACCCAAAATAACATTGTTTCATTGTATCAATGCTTTTGGCGACGCTGGCGAGCTGTTCATAAGCAGCAGCATGACCTATGAAATAAAAACGGTCAAGATGGCGTGCTCCAGCATGGTCAAGGATGTTTTTTTGCTTCGGGCTTTTGAAGCCGGGGCCGACGCCGTGGTCGTGATGGTATGCCCCGAAGGCCAATGCCGTTATGTCGAGGGCAATATTCGGGCCAAAAAACGCGTGGCATGGGTCCGGAATCTATTGGATGAGATCGGCCTCGACGGCCGGCGCCTGTCCTTGACCCACATGTCTGCCGGAGATCAAGCCGCAGCAACTCGAACAATGAACGATGTCGTGAAAAAACTGGCCGAGTTGGGTCCCAATCCGGCCGTTTGATTGGAGTCGAACAATGATTGTCGGAAAGCAAAAACCCATATCTGAAATCAAATCCATCATCGCACCCTTTAAGAAAGTTCTGATCCTAGGATGCGGCACCTGCGTTAAAACCTGTTTTGCAGGCGGCGAGGACGAAGTGGCTGTTCTGGCATCTGCCTTGAGGCTGGCCTGTAAAAAGGATGGGAAAGACATCGAAATCGAAGAATTTACCGTCGAGCGCCAGTGTGAAAACGAATTCATCCAGGAAGGCGCGCCGGCCATTGCCCGAAACGAGGGGGTGCTTTCGCTGGCCTGCGGCGCCGGTGTGCAGGCCGTGGCCAGGCGGTTCGCCAGGACCCCGGTACTTCCGGGAGTCAACACCACATTCATCGGCGTTCTTGAAACCCAAGGGGTATTTACCGAGGAATGTGCCGGGTGCGGGGACTGTAAACTGGCCGTATTCGGCGGAATCTGCCCGGTAACCCGCTGCGCAAAAAAACTCTTGAACGGTCCGTGCGGCGGATCACAAGGCGGCAAATGCGAGGTCAACCCCGAAACCGACTGCGCCTGGCAACTGATCATCGACCGGCTCAGTATATTGGGGCAGATGGACAATTTAAGACTCTATGTCGCGCCTAAAAACTGGCGAACCAGCCTTTCAGGCGGCCCGAGAAAAATGGTGAGAGAGGACCACATGATATGAGCGAAAAACCGATCAGCAGGCTTCAGGTGATTTTATCAAAAGGAGAATTTGCCGTTACCGCGGAATGCGGTCCGCCGCGGGGTGCAAATCCCAAGGTTGTCCGTAACAAAGGCGAGCTCTTAAACGGATATGTGGATGCCGTCAATGTCACCGACAACCAGACCGCTATCGTAAGAATGTCCAGCATTGCGGCATGTGCACATCTTTTGCACATGGGACTGGAGCCGGTGATGCAAATGGTGGTCCGGGATCGAAACAGGATCGCCCTGCAATCGGATATTATGGGCGCCTATTCATTGGGTATCAGAAATATTTTATGCCTTTCCGGAGATCATCAGAGTTTCGGCAGCCAGCCGGATGCATTGAATGTTTTTGATATCGATTCCATGAATCTCATTCGGACCGTTCAGACCATGCGCGATGAAGGAAAGGATATGAGCGGGTTTGAATTGAACGATCCGCCCCGGATGTTCATCGGCGCCGCCGCCAATCCCTTTGCCGATCCTTTTGAGTACCGCGTGATTCGTCTGGCCAAAAAGATCGACGCCGGCGCCGACTTCATCCAGACCCAGTGCATTTACAACATGGGTCGCTTCAAAGAATGGATGAAAATGGCCCGTGAAGAGGGCTTGACCGAAAAGGTTCATATTCTTGGCGGCGTCACCCCCTTGAAATCCGCCGGCATGGCAAAATTCATGAACAACAAGGTCGCCGGCATGGACGTTCCTGATGCGTTGATTAAGCGGATGGCAGGCGTCTCCAAGGAAAAGGCCGTGGAAGAAGGCCTTAAGATATGCCTGGAAACCATCGCCGAACTCCGTGACATCAAAGGCGTGCACGGGGTTCATATCATGGCCATCGAATGGGAGGACATCGTCAGCAAAATCGTCAAGGCGGCAGGGCTGACGCCGAGACCATAGGAATTGATGATTGTCGATTGTTGATTGAAGATTGTAAAAGCAGAATATGTCATTTCAATTGCCGCGCTTCGACATTCATTATTAAATATTCGATATTCCTTGAGTAACAAACATTTTGCCATATCATATTAAAGATCAAAATTGAAGGATGAACATATAGTTTATTGAAAACTATTATAAAAACGCTATATCATTCTGGAGAGTTAAATGCCGAAGAAGTATCATATTCCCATTAAAACCGCTAATCCGAGGTATCATCCCATCGGCAAATATGCCACGGTGGAATTCCGGGAAGACTGCGCCGGCAGCTGCAGGGCATGCGTAAAGAAAAAATGTATTTACGGAATTTTCAAGGACAACTACCTGCACATGAGCACCATGGAAGAACCGGAGTACCTGTATACCTGTAACAGCTGTTTCCGTTGCGTTCAGGAATGCACCAGAGGTATTTTTTCCCGTGTCATTAATCCGGAATACCGGACGTTGGGTGATGAATACTGGCGTCCGGATATCATCAACAGGCTCTGGTATCAAGCCCATACCGGAAAAATTCCGGTGTCCGGGGCCGGTTATCGAGGCCCCTTTGTGGCGGCCGGGTTCGAT
>JBAUWG010000421.1:0-2817 GCA_049583675.1 Desulfobacterales bacterium
GTTCAGTGGGCACAGTCACACCATAGTTTGCTTATCATAACCTTTGATGAAGGTGGCGGAAAAGAAAGCAATCATATTTTCACTCTTTTTGTGGGAGAAAAGGTCAAACATGGGCGCTATGATCAAAAAATCGATCATTACAGAGTGCTCCGTACCATCGAAGAAATGTATGGCTTACCTTACGCTGGAGGTAGTGCTGCTTCGTCAGCAATAAGCAATGTCTGGAAAAAATCTACTGGAATATTGGAAAAAAAGTAGCGCTTCGATGTCGGCTAACCAAAGCTGATCAAGGCGCCTATGATCGTGATATCAAACTCTGGAAATTGAACTGTCGAAAGATATATCGACCTGTCTTACAAATCTGTCAAATCAAGTTGAAATCGAAACACTGACATCTCACCTTCAAGCCTTCTCACCTTTTTCTTCACCCATTCGTGTGGCGTACTAATCTTCCGCCCTCAGGCCTCTGACTTCCGACCTCTGGTTTTCAATCCTCCGCCCTCTGACATCAGATCTCCGACCTCAGATTTCCGGCCCTTCCGCCCCCATCATTGATAAAATCTCAATCGAGTGTATACAAAATTGAGAAAGATGATTATATTTGACAAAATTATTATAAAAAAGGAAATACAAAAAGATGGCGCGCATTCTTATCATAGACGATGAAGCCATAATACGAGATCTGCTTAAAAAGATATTAGAGCGTGAAGGGTACGAAATAGTCACTGCATTTAATGGAGAAGAGGGGCTCAAGATCCATCGGGAGAATCCGGCAGATCTCATCATCACCGATCTCATTATGCCGGGAAAGGAGGGTATAGAGACCATTATGGAACTTCGTCGGGATTTCAAGGATGTCAAAATCATTGCCATGTCTGGCGGCGGGAGGATTGATCCCGGGACATACCTTCAAATGGCCAAAACCTTGGGCGCCATAAAAACCATTGCAAAGCCCTTTGATCGAAAAGAATTATTGAAAACAATTCAGGAACTTTTGAAATAAGCACAATCGCTTTCAGCGGCGTTAGGTTTAAGGAGCGCTTCGCTTTAGGCATCAGGCAAACCGATGGAAGAGGGCCTCTGGCCCCGCTTCCAGCCCGTGGGCTTCCAGGCCGGAGGGTTGGAGCCTATGCCCCGGAGGGAAGACCGCTCCGCTATGAAGAGGGACGAAGGGAGGGAGATGACGGATGACAGACGACAGATGGCAGACAACCCGGCCAAGGACCTTCCACATGAAACTATGGCTGCCGAAGTTTCTTTTTTGATTAGGCGAGATATTTGCGCCCAGCGGCTGATCTGACTTCCGTCCTCTGTCGTCCGTCATCCGTTTGCCTCGGCGAAGAGCGAAGACGGGTCCTCTGGCCCTTCCGAGAATTTTTCTGATGCCCGTAATATCATAACATTCGCTCCCAACATCATCATAAACTGATGATCAGCATCCTCCGAGAGACCCCTTGAATGGAGTGGGGTTACAATGAAAAATCATCTCCTTATTTTAATCATTCTTTTAGAAATCCTCTTGTCTGGATGCACAGGGATCAACGAAAATATCACATCCACCCCATCCGGTGCATATATCTATTGGGGTAAAACCGAGGGCGATCTTATGCCCACCGGACACAAAACGCCGTTTCATAGGTCAATGAAGGCAGATAATATTGAGTCCTGGTGTTACCAGATCAGAAAAAAAGGGTACCAAGATTCAATAATTATCTGCGAACCTGGCTGGACTACGGATCACAATGTGGATTTTGTTTTAAAAGTTGAAAAATATATTCAGCCATCGGTATCGGTAACCGGTTCGGCAAGTGATCTTAAAAGAATTACCGCCGACGAATTTAAAGAAAGTTATCCCAGACTGTCTCCGGATAAAGAATGGTTATTGGTTGGAGTTTCCGGGGACGATCATGGATTGTTAAACAAAAGGGTGATTGAAAAAATCAACCTGGAAACCGGCACCAAGGTTAAACTGACCTCCAAGGATTATAATTCAAGGGAAGGCGACTGGGTGCCTGACTCTTCGGCCATAGTTTTTTCTTCTGATAAACTGGGTGTTTATACGATCGTCGAGTATTCCGGGGAAAAAGGTAAAACTGCCGTTAAGTCTATATCGAATGCCGTTTTAAGTCCTGCACGTTTCCCGTCGGTATCACCTGATGGTAAAGACATTGCGTTCTCTATTTATAAATCTCCGGACGACAGCCGGATATGCATAATGGGGATCGACGGTAACAACCCCAGTATTTACGGATCCGGTTTCTATCCACAGTGGTCACCGGATGGTAAGACGCTCTTATTTGTCCGAAAAGTTGGCCGTCATAACCATATTTATTCAACTGATGTTGAGTCCGGCGTGAATTTGGAAGAATTAGATTCAACTCAGGCAAATGATTATGGTCCTTCATGGTCTCCGGATGGGGAATATATTTCTTTTATTTCCGATCGTCTTGGAGATTATCGCCATTTATTTGTAATGCAAGCCGATGGAAGAGGCCTCACTCAATTAACGAATGGAAAGTTTAATGTCTATACGGCGTCTTGGGGAAAAGATGGTTTCATTTATTTTTCCGCAGACGCCGGCGGAAATATTGATATTTGGAGATTGAAACCCAAAATAGAATAATTGAGAATCTTTCAATTTTTTTACATCAGAAAAAACAACAGAGGCAGGGCCTCATTCTTGAAACTTTTCCGGCACAAAGTGATGAATAAAGACCTGAACCTGAGGCGGTTCCCCCTTCCCCCCTCCGCAACCCAAACTCCAACCGCCGCAGGCTCCGTCCTCTGTCGTCTGTCATCCGTCATCTGACCTCAGAC
>JBAUWG010000422.1:0-8727 GCA_049583675.1 Desulfobacterales bacterium
GATAAAGGCCCTTTTCTTGAAAATCGAATTCACAATTATTTTCTGGACAATCCTCACCGCGTGCTTCTGACCCTTGTTCCGGATCAGACGATGGAACAAAAAGAACGCGACCGCGTCGAAAAAGAACTCGAAGGAACCCTTGCCAGCACAGAGCCGGCCGAACTCGAAAAGATAAAAACGGACACCAAGGCACTGAAGCAGCTTCAGGAAGGTATCGAGGATATATCCTGCCTCCCCACTTTAGCCCTTGACGATATTCCGCCGTCGGTCGACCGGGTGAAACCCGCAGATTCATGTTCCCCGGCTTTGACTTCCTGTTACTCCCAACCGACCTCCGGAATTTTTTACTTTTTGGCAGTTGCCGGAAGCGGATTGCTTTCCAAAAAACAGATCCCACTAGTTCCGCTTTTCTGTCATGCGTTTACCAAAATCGGGACCCGCGTTCATAACTACGTCGAATTGGCGCGGCTTATGGATACGTATACCGGCGGCATCAGCCTTTCATATCACGCCCGCACCGGATTCGAAGGCGCGGCCGAATGTCTGCCGTTTATCGCATTCAATGCAAAATGCCTGGTTCGAAATCAGCATAATATGTTTGAAATTATTGAGGAACTGTCGACCAAGTTCGAATTCTCGGACAGGGTTCGGTTAAAGAGCCTGTTGCTGGAATATCAGGCAGGCCTGGAATCGATGATTATCCAAAACGGTCATCGCTTGGCCATGTCTTTGGCGGCAAGAAATTTTTCGCTCAGCAGCGCTTTGAATGAAACCTGGAGCGGCATTCACCAATTGCAGACCATTAAAAACATCACTCAAGAACTTTCCGACGACAAACTGAACACGATTTCCCAAGCGCTGAACGAAATCGGCAAAATTCTTTTCACTCAAGGGAATCTGAAAATTGCCCTCATTGGAGAAGATTCTGCTCTCTCTGCTGCATTTTCGGCAGTGGCATCCATACAAAAAGGACTGAAAACAGGACCTGAATTTGTCACACGATCCAATGGATTCGGTCCACCCGATATGAATGTTCCTCACGAAATCCTCAGGGAAGGATGGAGTACCTCTTCGGCGGTCTCATTTGTCGCCGGCGCCTTTGAAACGGTTCGTCTGGCACATGAAGATGCACCGGCCTTATCCGTTATCAGCAAGATATTACGATCCATGTATCTGCATCGGGAAATTCGTGAAAAAGGCGGCGCGTACGGCGGATTTGCCATTTATAGTCCCGAAGACGGCATTTTTTATTTCGGTTCGTATAGAGATCCCCACATCGTTTTGACCCTGCAAGCTTACGACGGCGCCCGAAATTTCATAAGATCCGGACATTTTTCCGATGAAGACATCAAAGAGGCCGTCCTCCAGGTCTGCTCTGAAATTGACAAGCCGGATCCGCCGGGGCCGGCCGCTAAAAAGGCTTTTTTCAGGCAGATCGTTTCTTTATCGGATGATATGCGCGAACATTTCAAAAAACAGCTTCTTGCAATGACCCGCGAAAAAGTCGTTAACGCCGCTGAAAAATATTTCGCAGGTCCCACTGACCGGCAGGCGGTGGCGGTGTTATCCAATTTGGAAAAGCTTAACGCCGCCAACAAGGCACTTGCCCAAAACCCACTCAAGCTTTTCAGGATTTAGCGAAAAGACCATTTATGAATGGAAACTATTGGGCTGCATTCATCATCTCTATCAATAGCGCCTGAATCCGGGGCTCGCTGTAAAGATCTGTGTCTTTGAGCCCCGCGATTTTAGCCCGAAAAGCGTCAATATCCGGGTGCGCTTCAATCTGCATGCCCTCTGCCCCAAAAAACGAAAGCCTCGCTGCATTATTGGATCGATGGTCATGCCGCTGAAAAACGGCCGCTTCATAGATGGTTTTTTGAATCAAATCCTTTGTCTTGGCATCCAACGTTTTCCACCATTTGTAAGATGCCACGTCAATGTGCGGAGAGTAGACATGGCGAGTCAGGGTCAAGTATTTCTGGATTTCGTAAAACTTATAAGCTTTCAGGACCCAGAGAGGGTTTTCCTGGCCGTCGATCACGCCCTCTTCCAATGGGGTGTAGATGGGCCATGGCATGGGCGTTGGGTCGGCGCCCAAGGCCAGCCAGATGGCCTTTTGAAGCGCAGAGCCCGTGACCCGAATTTTAAGTCCTTTTAGGTCGTCCGGCGTTTTAACGGGATGTTTGTTATTGGTAAGATCCCTGAATCCGCTTTCCGAAAAGCAAAGACCCTTAAATCCGGCTCTCTCAAGACTCTTTAATATCTTAGCCCCCAATGGACCATCGAGAATCTTATCGGCCTGTTCATCGTCTTTGAACAAAAACGGGTAATTGATGACCCTGACAACCGGGTCAAGGGTATCAAACGATCCGGCGGTGATGACACCCATCTGCACGGTGTTCATCTGTATCTGCTGCAGGATTTCGGTTTCATTGCCGCTGGATTCGGCGTGGAGAATCTGAACATTGATATCGCCTTCCGACGCCTGTTCGATGAGTGCTTTAAATTTTTGCGCCACGATGGTTTGGGGAGACCCCGTTTTGGCGACCAGTCCCAGCTTGATCTGAGTCAAAGCCGCGGCAGACCCGGAATACGTCAACAGAATCCCTGTGAAAATCAGCCACAGAAACGTTCTTGTCATATGATCCTCCTTAAAGGTAAAATCAAGCGGTTATCCTTTTCAATTCCTGTATGGTTGATTCGGAAACCGCGTGCTCTGCCGCCGCAATATCAACCGTATAAAAACCCAGCAATTTATAAAGCGCAAGCAGATCCGGTCTTTTGGATCCGATTTCCTGAATGTGTTTTTTGACGGTTTTGACGTCTCCTCTGGCGATAGGACCGGTCAGCGCCTTGCGAACGCCGACTTTTTCTATATTTAACAAGGTTCCTTCAAGCAAGGGTTTTAATAGGTCAAACGCATCTTGCCGGTTGATTCCGGCTTCTTGGATAAGTTGAACCGCAAGATCGAGAAGTGTTACCAGATAGTTTGACGCCACCACTGCCGATGCGTGGTAAAGCGTTTTGGCTTTGGTGAGAAGGGTTACGGCCGTCCCGTCGAGGTCCGCGGCCATCGTCTTTGCGATTTTAACCGCCGGGTCTTCGCCTTCTATGGAAACAATGATTCCCTTAAAGGGATTGGTCCTGTAATCGGCCGAAGCGAAACTCTGCAGCGGATGCATGGAACCTGTCCAGGCATTACATGTTTTCGCACTCGACAATACGGACGACGCCAGCGCCCCGCTGCAGTGGAGCACAACTGCGTGATCCGCAAACCCTGTGTTTTGGGAAATGGCGGTGCATGTGTCTTCTATGGCGCTGTCGGGTGTGGTAATAAAAACAACATCGGCATGCCGGGTGATATGCCACGGAATATCGCTGAAATGATCGGAAAAGACGATACCTGCGAGATGTTTGGCCGACGAAAGGCTTTTGCTGGCGAATCCGGCCGGGGGATATCCGGCCCGGGCCAAGAAAATCCCAAGGGCTGTTCCGACTTTTCCGCATCCGACAATGGCAAATGAAGGTTTCATTTTATTTTCCTTAGCATCACATTTGAGTTATGGTATTTTTAGTGACTATAATGGCCGAACAACTCTTGTCAAGCCAAAGCGACCTGTGTTTCAGGGCAAACGGATTTCAATCCTAATACACGCCGTCGCTGCGCTTCAATTATAATAAATGCGTTTGCCCTGATCTATCTTTTTGGAAATGCTGGGGGTTTAATATTTTCTTGACACACAGGCCCTTTGGCCATAGGTTGGCATCTCAAAAAAACGTATTATTTTACAAAAGTGTCGTATCAGCTATACGTCTAAATTTGAGAGGTCGCTCTGAAACAATACCCGACATCGAAAAGCAGCACAAAGGATAATAAGTTCTTTCTTCAGGATATGTTGGAAACGATCTTCAATGAGAATCGTTCCCTGGTAAAACATATCAGCGAAAAAGATGCCGAGGACTTTATCCAAAGGATACGAAGCGCGGAATCCATCTTTTTTTGCGCACAGGGAAGATCCGGTTTTATTCTGCGCTGTTTTTGCATGCGCTTGATGCATTTGGGATACCGCGTCTACTTTTGCGGCGAGACCGTGACACCCGCCATAACCCATAAAGACCTGCTGATTGTTTTAAGCGGGTCCGGAAACACCCCATCGACCATAGAAGCGGTCAAGCGCGCCAAGGAACACTCGGCCGGAACTTACGGCATTCTGGGAAATATCGATTCCGGAATCATTTCCTTGGTGGATCGCGGGCTTTACATTCCGGGAACCACAAAGCTGTGCCGCGCGGGAGAACCGGAATCGTCACAAATGGCCGGTTCCCTGTTCGAACAATCCGCCTTTCTTTTCTTGGAGGCGGTGGTATTAATGATATACCAGACCCGAAAAAATGATATCGGAAGCGTTACATCCCGACATGCGGTCATCGAATAGAGACCTTTGAAAAATGCTCATTTTTGCCTGCCCAGTTAAATCTGCTTTTTTATTTAACCGGGGTTCAAGTTCAAGGAAGGCGAAAATTTTAACCGCAGGAATACATTGAGTATTTTGAGGATTAAAATTTGAGTCTGACGAAGAAATTGGGCAAAAAGGGGCGTTTTGCAAAGGTCTCCGAATAAAGGAGGAAATATGAAACCAGTCCTGCAATTGGCATTGGATTTTGTAGATTTGAAACGGGCCCTGAAAAGTGCCCAGGCCGGCATTTCCGGAGGGGCCGACTGGCTTGAAGCCGGCACGCCGCTCATCAAAAGCGAAGGGCTTCATGCCGTCAGGGAACTCAGAAGACTTTTCCCGAATGCGACCATTGTTGCAGATATGAAGATCATGGATGCCGGAAGGACCGAAGTTGAAACGGCAGCCAAGGCTGGCGCCAATATCGTGGATGTGCTCGGCGCATCCAGCGATGCCACCATCCGTGAATGCATCCAGGCCGGTAAGAACTACGGGGCAAAAATTGTGGTGGACATGATTGCAGTGGATGATGTTCTGACCCGGGCCAAACAGGTCGAAAAATTCGGGGCCGACTATGTGTCGGTGCATTGCGCCATTGACGAGCAGATGGAAGGCAAAGATCCTTTCGATGTCTTGCGCCGGGTCAGCCAGGCATTGTCCATCCCGGTGGCGGTGGCCGGCGGCATAAATTCCGAGACCGCTGCAAAGGCCGTGGAAGCGGGTGCTTCCATCGTGATTGTCGGCGGCGCCATCACCAAAGCCATGGACCCCGAACAGGCGGCCCGCGACATCCGCCAAGGGCTCGACACCGGGAAAAGCATCAGCACCACTCTCTTTAAGCGAAAGGGTGAGGCACAGATTCGAGAAATCCTTGAAATGGTATCGGCGGCTAACCTTTCGGACGCTTTGCATCGGGGCGGTGTTCTTCAGGGGATCCGACCCCTTTATCCGGGTATTCGAATGGTGGGCCGGGCGGTGACGGTCAGGACATATCCCGGGGACTGGGCCAAGCCGGTTCAGGCCATCGACGTGGCGGAACCGGGTGATATCATCGTTATCGACGTCGGCGGAATCGGACCCGCCATCTGGGGCGAGTTGGCAACGCATTCGGCCGTTCAACGAAAGCTGGGCGGTGTGGTCATTGACGGGGGCATAAGAGACACCCCTGAAATCATCGCCATGAAATTCCCGGCATTCAGCCGGCTGGTGATGCCCAATGCGGGCGAACCCAAAGGTTTCGGAGAAATCGGTGTTCCCGTAACGGTCGGCAATGTTCGCGTAGAATCCGGAGACTGGCTCCTTGGGGACGACGACGGGGTGGTGGTGCTTCCCAAAAATATCGCCGTGGAGTATGCCAACCGAAGCATGGATGTCCTTGAAAAGGAAAACCGCATTAGGGAAGAGATCAAAGAAGGGAGCACCCTGAGCCAGGTGACGGAACTTCTGCGGTGGGAAAAGAAAAAAGGATGACAAGTTCGAAACTCTTAATGAAAGGCCGGGTTTCCCCGGCCTTTACATTTTTGTACCCATTTCTTCAATTATATTTCAACAATTCAGTAACACCTTGTGAAGAAACAGTTTCTCGATCCTTTACAACTTATCGACGATGCATTCATGGCTCAAAGCTTTATTTCTGCGTGGTAACTTCTTAGTTACCCAAAGCTTCTAAACGGGATAACCATTCATTAAAATGCGGGCATTCTCTACGGATATTGGCTAACCCAATTTCTAAAATAGCCAGCGTCCCAAGCAATGGCTTTGGGTAGCCTTGCACCAATCGTTCCACACGTTTGGAAGGGGCTGTAAACGGAGAGTCATTTATCGCCTCAGGAGAGCCAAATTCGTCGCGGACCGCCTGAAACGCGTCGGCTAAGTCCAGTTGTCCGATGCCTTGACTGAATAGCGCGGAGTTTGGAGAACAATTCTTCAATTTCCTTGTCAGTAGCGTCGACATGGGGGATGTTCTCGATCTCTTCAATATAACCCGGCATTTTGTCTTTTTTGACACGCCAGTATTTGGTTTCCCGTGAATTATGGGTTACGAATATTTGATCGGTGACATAGCCATATTCCTGTGTTAAAACGCGCAGGTATTCCTGGCGCCTGCCTTCAAACCGTGGCCGGATATAGGCGACCACCTCAGCAGCATTACTGAAACCCTTGGGCTTTGCATTTTGCCTGCAAGTTCTTTTGCCAATTTCAATGGCAGCCTTTAGCTGCGCTGTCTTGGCGATACCCATACCGGGGACGGCAAGGAGTTCTTCGAAATGGGCGCGATCAATTCCGCTAATGCCTTTAAACTTTGTTAATAGGTGCCGCCCCATTTCTTCAGCCGACTGCCCTGATTTTCCAATACGCAACAAAACCGCAAGCAATTCACCATCTGACAACCCCTCAGGGCCTAAATGAAGCAGCTTTTCACGAGGGCGTTCTGCCTCGGGCCAATCTTTTATTGGATCACAAACGGCCTCCGGATCGAGTTGGATGTTTTTTTATCCTTACCCATTTTCCCTCTCCGGCAGATTCGATTTTCCACCTTTCAGTATCCGGCCACAAACGGCATCTGGTTCAAGAACCTGCCCTGCTATTTTCTTAATTCCCTGTTTAGCATTTCATATATGATGCAGCTTGGAAATCCGAGGAAACATGTCCATATCATGCACATTTTATGAAAGACATGTGTATATTATCTAAACTCGTGGACATGTTTTGACAACATGTCCACGACTTACACACGTTCGTTGGAAAGTAGATCGTATAGCTTTGTATTCAGATAGAGTACTTCCTTTCCGATTTTTCGACTCTCCAAAACACCAAGTTTCTCCAACTCCTTTAAGTATTCGGCCGCTGTTTTCCGCTGGGCGATGCCTGCCTCAACTAAAAACCGGTTTTTTGTGTAAGGTTGGCGAAAAAGAAGCTCGATCAGTTCCTTGGAATATACCCGGCCCGGCAAATCCCTTCTGGCATGTTCCATGGTCTCGATCATCAGCTTTCGGATGGCCAGAATCCGCTCGCGTGTGAATGCCGCCGTTTCTTCGATCGCTTCCAGTATATAAAGAATCCATGGCTCCCACTGGCCGTTTTCAGTGACACTGCGCAGCAGACTATAGTAGTCGTTTTTGTGTTGGATAATGTAACGGCTCAAGTACAGCACCGGTAGTTCCAGCAGGCTTTGCTGTACCAGGTACAAAATATTAAGGATGCGACCCGTTCGACCATTGCCGTCAAAAAAAGGATGAATGGATTCGAACTGGTAATGAATAATCGCCAGTTTGATCAGCGGATCTGGTCCATCCTCGTCATGGATATAGTCTTCCAAGTTTTTGAGCTTGTCACGAATAAGCGCTTCGCCTTCCGGCGGAGTAAAGACGGTTTCACCGGTGGCAGGGTTAACGATTTGAGTTCCCGTCGCATTTCGGATGCCGGCGCTGTTTTTTTTTATGAACTGTACCAATCGAACGAGCAAGTTGGTGGTCAAGAAGGGTTTGGATTTCAATGTAGTAAAGCCTTCCCACAGTGCTTCACGGTAACGCAAAACCTCTTTGGTAGCCGGATCCACTTGGGAGGTGCTGGCTGTAAAGGCCTTAAATAAGGCATCATTCGTGGTGATAACATTCTCGATTTCCGAACTGGCTTTGGCTTCTTGAAGCGTCAGGGAATTGATCAGAATACCTTGGTTGGGAATGGTTTGTCCAAGGCCTTTGAGTTCTGCCAACATTCGACTGGCGCTGATACTCTTTTTCAAGACTGCCCTGGTTTCCAAATCCGCTGCCGGTGGCAGCAGCGGCAAATCGTTAAACGGTTTGTCGGGATCAAATTTCTTCATCCTACCACCTTAACCTTCATCTGTTTCCGGTAGGTTCAATTTCCCAGCTTTTTTCATTCGCTTACAAAAGGCATCCAGTTGAGCCTTGGCCAGTTTCGAAGGTTTGGATTGTCCGTTTTCCCACCGGTTAACAGTGGCAAAGCTGACGCCAAGTTCGCGAGCCAGATCTTCCTGGCTTATGGCAAGCTGGTTTCGAATTTCTTTCAACAGCGGTGGATAATCTTGGTTTTTTATCGGCACAGCCTTCACCTTTATGCTTGTTCAGGATCACTACTTTCTACTCAAATGTAATATCGAATGTTATATCAACTGCAATAAAAATCAAGAAATATTTTTAAAAACTGATTCAGTGAGTAAATTAGAAATTAGTTCAAATTCTTTCCTGGCGAAGATTCCCTTCAACGTATCAAGGTGAAGCATGGATCCCGTTTAGAAGGTTTAAAG
>JBAUWG010000423.1:0-4228 GCA_049583675.1 Desulfobacterales bacterium
CCCTTCAACAACCGTTTCCATGGCCATGCCTCTGGATCCCTTCACCAGAACCCAGTCACCGGCAGCAAGTTTGTTGGTTATTGCTTTCAGAATTTCTTCCCGCGTAGCTTTAAAAATATTTACGGAATCCATCCCTCCTTCCAACGCACCGGCCACGACATCATCGGCGAAGTTGCCGGTCACATAAAGGCCGGCGATATTCGATCCGGCGGCAACGGAACCGATCATTCGATGCATCGGCCTCGAGTGTTCTCCCAGTTCAAGCATGTCGCCGATAATCAGAAATCCCCTGTTTTTTCCCCTTAAGGCGGTCAGCGTCCCTATGGCAGCCTGCATCGAACCTGGATTAGCATTGTACGTGTCGTCGATAATATGGATCCCTTTTTGGATTTTATGAATATTCATCCTCCCCGGAACCGGTTCGAAGGTTTCAAGACCATCTTTGATCTCATCCGCCGAAAGGCCCAAAACATATCCTACGGCAGCGGGGGCCAATGCATTTGAGATCATAAACATCGCCGGCGATTGAAGACGAACGGAAACGACCGTTTCATCAGGCAGGACCAGATTGAAAGAGAGCCTCTCCTCGTGTTGCTGCACGGATTCGGCTCTGATTTTTGCATCCTTGGACAGGCCGAAAAGAATCACGTTTATTGACGCGGTACCTGCCAATTTCAGCAGCCTCGGATCATCCGCATTCAAAACTGCCGTACCATCCGGCTTAATTTTTGTCAGAAGTTCGCCTTTGGCCTTCAAGACCGCATCCACGGAACCCAATCCCTCAAGGTGGGCGGGCCCGATATTGGTAATCACCCCGACATCCGGCAAGCAGATCTCACCCAGCCGTTCCATCTCCCCCGGCCGATTCATTCCCAACTCCACCACCGCCCACTGATGCGCTTGTTTCAGGTTAAGCAGGGTCAAAGGAAGCCCGATGTCATTGTTGAGATTCCCCTGGGTCGACAATGTACAAAACTGGCGGGAAACCACGGCCGACGCCATTTTCCGGGTGCTGGTCTTTCCATTCGAGCCGGTGATCGCAATAACCGAAACCGGAAGGCGCCTTCTGTGAAATGCGGCCAGATCGCCCAAGGCCCGGCGGGTGTTGTCCACAGTGACACAGACCATGTCCGTATCCTTAATTTCGGATGCGGGCAGCATATGGGTTTTTTTTTGATCGATGACACATCCGCCGATGCCTTTTTCAATGACGCCGCCGATAAAGCCATGGCCGTCATATACGTCGCCTTGAATGGCAATAAAAAGGTTTTGCGCAGATATCTTTCGTGAATCAATGGAGATCCCTGTGAATGTTCGGTCCAAACTTCCGCAAAACAGTTTTCCGCCAGTGGCGTCGAGAATTTCAGACGTTCGCCACGGCATCCGGTTTTGATTTATGGGTGTAAGATTGACCGGCAGCCCTTTTGAATCGGGATTTGTTTGACATGCCGGGCTTTGAGTGACCGTCGCCGACAGGGCGTTTTGGGCCTCTTTTCTGTCGTCAAAGGCAATGGTTTTATTGCCGATGATTTGATAGGGTTCGTTCCCTTTGCCGGCGATTAGAATCGCATCGTTTTCTCTGGAAACTTGGACGGCGAGGAAGATGGCCTTTCTTCGATCCGGCTCGACCACATATCCTTTAATAAAATCTCGACCCAGATCCTTTGGCTTAAAATGATGGGCCATGGATTTTTTTGTTCCTTCCAGGATCTGTTCGATGATAGCCGACGGCGATTCGCTTCTTGGATTATCCGATGTGATAACGGCAAGGTCGGACAGTTTTCCGGCGACCTCTCCCATCCGGGGCCGTTTTCCCTTGTCCCGGTCGCCGCCGCAGCCGAACACACAGATGAGCCGTCCCGGAGCCGAAGCGCCCAGCGATAAGAGCACTTTCTCGAGAGCGTCCGGCGTATGGGCATAATCAATGTATACAAACCGCCCGTGATCATTTGAAACGGATTCAAGGCGTCCGGGCACGGCCTCAACCGATTCAATGGCGTCTTTAATGACATTTACCGAAAGACCGAGCGCCATGCCCGCACCGGTGGCGCAGAGAATGTTCTCGAGATTATGCTGTCCCACGAGAGGCGTTTTAAATTCAAATACGCCGCGAGGGGTGGAAATTTCGCCGGCAATACCGCTCAGATCGTGACTGAATCGATTCGGATGGATCGCGTTGTCGTCCGAAAAACCTGCAGAGAGCACGCATGTCGGGCCAAAACGGGATCTTACGATCCGGATGAGCTCTTTTCCTTTTTCGTCATTATCATTGATCACGAAAAGCGCCCGATCATCGATGACTTTGAAATTTGTGATGTCTGTAAATAGCCGTTTTTTACACACCCAGTAAGCATCCATCGTACGATGATAATCCAGATGATCCTGGGTCAGATTGGTAAATATCGCGAGATCGAATTTACAGTGAAAAACCCTGAAGAGATCAAGGGCATGGGAAGAAACTTCCATGACCACATGGGTCACCCCGTTATCCAGCATTTCAGCCAGAATTTTCTGAAGGTCATAAGATTCGGGAGTGGTCATGGGATTTTGAAAGGTCTTGCCGGCATATCTGTAACTTAATGTTCCGATGACACCTGCTTGAAATCCGGCCTGACTAAAAATGCGTTCAATTAAAAAAGCCGTCGTGGTTTTTCCGTTGGTGCCGGTAATCCCGATGAGAAACAGTTTTTCAGACGGATGGTTAAAAAATCCGGCGGAGACGGATGCCAGGGCTTTCCGGGTATTTTCGACCTCGATAACCATGGATTCACATTTGACGGGTTTCTGCACAACGATGGCGGATGCACCCCTTTTAATCGCCTCATCGATAAAATCATGACCATCTGCAACAAGCCCTTTAATAGCGACAAAGAGTCCGCCCGGCTGAACATCCTGTGCCCGGTAATGGATGGAGTCGATCTCCGGATCCGGCGAGAGCATTACGCCATGAGCAAAATCTGAAGGGCCGGCGCTTTTATTTTCCGGAATATGACCGCACGACACCGATTTCATGCCGTAACATGCTTTGGGGCGGACGGTTTTTAATACATCTGAAAGCCGCATCCTAGTAGCCTGCCTTACTTAAAGAGACCATCAAATTGCCGGCCGGTCTTTTTGGTGAAATATTCATATAATCCAGTGTTTTCTGGGCAATCGTCTTAAATGCTGGTGCAGCGACCTCGCTTCCGTAATGCTCTTTTTGGGGTTCATCGACCACCACCAGAACGGCAATTTTCGGGGCTTCAATCGGCGCGAATCCGACAAAAGACGCAATAAATTTCTCATTTGAATATCTTCCGTTTTCGTCGATTTTTTGAGCGGTGCCGGTCTTGCCGCAGGCGGAGTATCCGTCAAGGGCGGCATTGACACCGGTCCCCCCTTGGGTAACGACCGTCTGCATGATCCGGGTTAGAGTCCCGGCGGTTTTTTCCGAAATGGCCCTTCTGACGATTTTCGGCCCAAAACTCTTGATCAACCGTCCATGAGAATCGGTAATCGCCTGAACCGCATAGGGCTTCATGAGAACCCCTTTATTGGCGACCGCAGATACTGCGGCAATGAGCTGCAAGGCAGAGACCGACACGCCTTGTCCGAAAGCGATGGTTCCGGCATCAATCTTTGTCCACCGTTGATACGGCGCCAAGCTCCCGGCAGTTTCGCCCGGACAGTCGATGCCGGTTTCTTCCCCGAATCCGAACTTTTGCAATGTTTTGAACAGATATTCCGGACCGGTGACGGCGCTGAATTTTACGGCCCCGATATTGCTCGAATATTTGATAATCTGTTGCAAAGACAGCCATCCGTGTTCATGGGAATCGTGGATAATGTGATTCCCCATCCTGTAAGCGCCGTTTTCACAATAAAATATGCTGCTGGACGAGCAACTGCCGGATTCTATGGCCGCCGCGGCGCTGAAAATTTTCATGGTCGAACCCGGCTCAAAGGGGTCGGTGATAATCCTGTTCCGCCAGACCTTTCGGTTGGATCCGCTTAATGCATTGGCATTGAACAAAGGGATCTGCGCCATTGCCAGCAGAGCGCCGGTTCTGGGTTCCATAACAACAGCCATGCCCGATTTTGCCGAATATTCTTTTACGCTCTCCGCAAGTGCTTTTTCAGCGATATACTGGATGGTGCTGTCAATGGTGAGAACGAGATTTTTGCCGCTGGACGCCGAGCCTGCCGGGTTTTCGGCTTCAAACCCTTGTCCCCGCGCATCCCTTAACAC